>NZ_JACGUS010000120.1:0-130045 GCF_014076785.1 Colwellia sp. MB3u-55 | reverse complement strand
AAAATAAAAATAAAAGGAGAATTAAAAAAATGAAAAAAATAATATTTATATTGGTTAGTTTTTTATTAATACCAACAACAAATGCAGTAACAATTAACAATTGTAAGTTCGATAATAACAACTTGGTTATTTTAGTTAGTGGTGTTAATAGGTATATAAAAGACGGCAAAATTAGTCATACAACAAAAGGGTTTTTAAGAGGTAAAAGGATAGTTAAAAATACAATTTCACAAGGTTCATATCCTTGGATTGATTACGATCATTTAAATCATAGATATAATATTTCAATAGATACTTGGATGTATGGAGAAGTAGATTTATTTGAAATATGTAATTAATGTTGTCCTGTGTTTATAAAAAAACAAAAAAATAATATAAAAAAAAGAACTAATCAAAGCTCTAAAAAAAGATCCAATAAATAGAAATCTTATATTTTTTTCTCTGGCAATAACTGCGTTATTGTTTGGGTGTTTTCCTCTCACCAGTAACATTGATTTTTTCCGTTTTATTTAAATTATTTGGAAGTTCAAAACCCATTTCTTCATCAGTTTCAACTAATCCATCCTCAATAATTTTCTTTTTTTGTCCTGCAATTATTTTTTGATAATGTCGAGATTCTGCGGTTACTTTTGCGGTTTCAGATTTTGAATGATTTAACGATGTTTCTAGTGTGGTTTTTTGTCTTGTTAAATCGTCATTAAGTTGTTTACGTTTTTTGTTTTCATAATGTAACTTTTTTAATTTCTTTAAAGCTTCTTTTTTAAACTCGTCAATAATATCCATTTTTTTTAATTCCTCTTTCTATATTTTCATAAAACCATATAAAAAAAATTAATCAATAATAGACCTACTTTTTATAGTTTAATAAACAAAAGAGATACTAAAATATAGGTGCTTATATTTTAATAAAGGAAAGCTATATCATACTATCAACATACCGATATTTTAATAAATAAAACCTATATTAAAATATCTAAAATTATACTTTAATAAATAAAAACTATATTAAAACATCGACTTGAAAATACTTTAATAAATGATACAACATGAATATATATAAAACATTTAGGAAAATATCTTTTTTTTGAGTGAATACGAGGATGAAAAGATAAGTAACCAACTACGTAACTTTTCATCCATCGCTGCGCTTGTTTGAAAAATTACTATTGGCAATTGGCATTGAGCTAAAAAACCACTCCTAAAACTAAACATTTAGGAGAGTGAGATGACAATAAAACAAGATGAGATTTCAAACCAAAAAGCAAAAGCAGATCAAGCCATAAAAGACAAACACACCAGAAATAAACAAGCCGAAGATAGAGCCGCAGAACGTGAAGCGAATACAAAAAATAAAGCCGCTTCAAAATCTGGAAAAGTTGCAGAAGTTGATCCTAAAAAGTTTGAAAAATCCAAAGGTATGGATTTATCAAAAGGTGGTGGCTTTAAAAGTTCTTCTGGTGTTGGTAGTTCAAAAAAAGATGTTTCCGCATTTGCCCGAACTGCAAATTTTAACAATAAAACTAATTCAAATTGGGGCGGTAGCAATCAACTAAAAGAAAGTTTGAGCCATTCAATTATTAGAGATGTTGAGCACTCATTAACTGAAATCGGCAAAACAAAACAACAATGGAATGTTGAACATTTAGATCGTAATTTAATTTTTACCGATGGCAAAATTGTAAATATGTCTGACTTTTCAGGATTGGAACGTAAAGCCATTGCTGAAAAAATAATTTCTGATATTGATAACGATTTAAAAGCTTATTCAAATAAAAATAATGGTGGTGAGATTTCACAATCTTCAAAAGAACACACGAAAATAGCAAACAGCAGAACACTATACAAAAACAAGATATTTAAAAATTTACCAGAGCTAAAACAATTTTTTAATGAGCAAAAATTAGAAACAAAATCTACAAAAAAGAAACCTGATCCAAAAGCAAAATTCAATATTCAAATACCTGAAAAAACAGAACATAAATTTTTAAATAAAGTAAATTCAATTATTGAAAAATCAAATCTTAAAGAAGAGCAAAAAACACAATATAAAAAAAATGCGATTAAGTTTTTTAATTTTCGTAGAGCTTCAATTGAAAGTAAAAACGACACAAGCAGAAAACAAAATTTAAACAAAATGGGAAACAATCAAAATTTTACACAAATACAAGAAATGGTTTTTAGAGTTCCCAATCATAACGGTGCGAAATTATCAGGAACCGAACAATTAAAGGCGGTTGTTGATTACTATAAAAAACACTTTCCAGAGTATGAAATTGCTGCGGCTGTTCTTCACGGAGACGAAGCAAATAAAAAACAAATAGAAGAATATAAAAACAAATTACCGTCAATAAATGATGGTTTGGAGGGGGATCATGTTCATATTTTTGTTAAGGGTAAAAACAAAAATACTAACGAATATGATTTAAGACAAAAGCAAAAAGAATTGTATTCCGATCACCTTAAAAAAATATATTCAAAAAACAACTTTAACCCAAATAAAAAAAATCTGAATAAACGAGAGCAGGAGTTGATGGGTTCAGCACTTCAAGACCATTTTTATAAACATATAAATGAAAATTTATTAAATAAAAACGGTTTCAATGCAGTTTTTACAAATTCAAAAATACGCTTAAAAATTGAGGCTGATTTACCCAAGCAAATCCGAGAAATGAACCTTGATAATTTCAATTATGAAATCAGCTCACAAGCTGAAATTGATACAAAATCAAGAGAGTTGTTATTATTAACGGCTGAAAAAGTTGTTGCTGGTATTCACGACATTCCCATCAAAGACCGTTTAAAAATGAAAGATATAAAGAAAAACCTTGTTGAAGATTTATTAAATAATGAAATACTATTTTGTCAGGCTAAAAAAGAAATTATGTTTTCAAAAATTGCGGCAGATATTGATGATTTTAAAATAGATAAAAACGAGGCTGTTAAATCTGCAATTGAAGACAAAACAAAAGAACAAAATCAAGAAATCAACAAATTAAAAAAATCTCAAAAAGACGAAATTGATTTAATTCATTCGCATTATGAAAACCAACTTGGTCAAGCTGTGCCAGCTTCAAAATATAATCATTTAATTGATAGATTTACCGAGCAAAAAGCAGAAATAACCCGACTTAAAAAAATAGAAAATCAATATTATAAAATGGTTGATAAAGTTAAAAGTCAGGCGCAAGTTTTTGGCAAATTTATAATAAGTGTTTTTAAAAATGAAAATGGTAAACAAGACATAATTGATTATAAGAATAAAAATAATCAGCACGAAATGATCCGTGAAGCTTTAAAAGATGGTTTTAATTACGAATACGAAATTATAAGAAATGGCATAAATTATAATCATGAAATCTTAGAAATAGGAGATCAAAAAGATTTGATAAATATCGAAAATGATACGATTTCAAAAATTGATGACAAAGAAATTTTAAACTATTATGAAATTAGAAAAGCCCAAGCTGAAAAAGAAAATCAGACCAAAAAAGCTAAACATTCAAGCTCAACAAATAAACCTGTATATAAAAAAGTTCGCTAATAGCGAATTATTTGTTGCTATATTTTAAATTCTATTATAAATTACCCTTGCGAATGCATAGAGAAGAACTCGCCAAGTGTATTTGAGTATGATTTTATACTCGCGGAAAGATAATATCTTTCTACCCTTTTCCTGCGCACTTCCTGCTCCCCCTTGGAACCTTATGGTATCAATCGGTAAGTATCGTGAAATTAGCGTTGGGATAGACAACGTGGGGCGAACCCACGTTGTGAAAATCAGGGGTTAACTGTTGGACATTCTCACTTTCTTAAATTAGGGCGAAGCTTTATTCACTTCGAATAAAGTAATTTAAGGAGCAGAAAATGCACAAAAACAATGATATTCGTGTTCAACAGGCGCAGCAAGAAGAAAAACCTAAAAAGACTAAACCCGTAGCTTGGAAACTTTTTACGTGGTCAGTAGCAATTGGCAAGTTTGTTTATCGAATTTGGCGATTCTTGGAAGGTGATTCCGAAAGTTAGTGTTCCCCTTTTTTTTTCAAAAAGAGAAATATATGATACATAGAGCATTAAAGGTAATTAGACAGTTTCACGAACTGAAACAGAATGAATTAGCTGAAAAATTAGATATATCTAAATCATATCTATCTGAAATTGAATCAGGAAAAAAACCTGCAAGTCTTGAATTATTAAACAAATACTCTGAGGCTTTTGATATTCCTGTTTCTTCTTTGATCTTTTTTTCTGAAAACCTAGGCAAGGAGCAACTTTCTTCTAGTAAGTTTAAAAAAGTTGTAGCTTCAAAAATAGTTAATGTAATGGAATGGTTTGTAGAAAAAAATGAGAAACAGATCAAAGCTTAAAATAAACTCCAACAGCAAAAAATATTCATTAAATCAATCGCCGTTTTATAAATTAAAAACAAAGCGAAAATTAATTGAATTATTGAGCTTATCTATGCCTGAATTATCAATAGCAAAAAAAGATATTGATAATTATCAAGTTTTTGATCAAATGGGTAACAATGGTAAACCTCGAACTATTCAACACCCCAAAAATAAACAAAATGAAATTCATAATAGAATTGCTAATCTGTTAACAAGAATTGAATTACCTGACTACTTGCATTCAGGTAGGAAAAAACATTCTCATATAACAAATGCTACTCAGCATTTAGGTTCTAAAAAAGTTTTAACTACTGATATAAAAAAATTCTTTCAATCAACAACGAGAGAGATGGTATTTAGGTTTTTTAATAAAACATTACATTGTTCGTCAGACGTATCCGATATTTTATCTTATATTTGCACTTTTAACTCACATATACCTACGGGTAGTCAGTTGAGTATGCCACTGGCATTTTGGTCAAATATTGACATGTTTGAGCAGTTAGATAACCTATCAGCTTCACTTGACGTTAAAATGACTGTATATGTCGATGATTTAACTTTTTCTGGTGAACAAGTTAATAAGCATTTCCAATCAATAGTTAAAAAAATAATTATTTCAAATGGTCAAACGCCCCATCCTTTAAAAACTAAACTATTTAACAAGAATGATTTAAAAATAATAACGGGTGTTGTAATTAAAGATGATAAAACCCTTATTACCAACAAACAACATAAGTTAATTTACCAATCATTTGAAAGCTGGAAAGGTTGTCGAGACGAGCCATTACTGGAAAGTTATATTAAAATTAAACCTAAACTACTTGGGCGGTTAAATGCTTTATCAGGTATAGATCCAAAATTAAAAGATAAAGCAAAAAGTTTAATGAATTATAAATCAGCAGCTGAGATTTAAATGCGGTAAGTATACGCAAACGTTAATTTAATCTAATGCTCCTTTAAAATTAAACATTTACATAACCAGAAAAATCTACTAAATCAAAATCTGTATTAGGTGTTAAATCATCAAATTTAATAGTAGAAGAGGCTTCTGCGCCCCATAAATTTATAGCGTTGAGGATCTCCATAAATTTACCGTCAAGAGTACCTTTAAGATACTCTTCTTTAATGTTTTTAGTTAGTTCATCAAAAGATTTAAAAACGGAGGGTTCTTTGTTTGTTTTTAATTTTGTATTTTTTAAACAATATGCCGCTATTGAACCATTATGCTTAATTTCAAAAAAAGTTTTTTGATCAGGAAATAGGACAAAAGCAGCATAAATATTATTAATTTTAATTTTTGCTTTTCTTACGTGTTCAAGATTATTTTTATCAAATTTGTTTAATTTTCCATAATTATTATTTTTTGAATTTATTAATTCTAAATTTGTGATTTCTGCTTTTAATTTTCTAATATTTTTTTTAATAACCGTTCCTGCATTTAAAAAAAGTTCTATATCGTAATCACCTTTTCCAAATGAAATTTCTAAATCTGTTAATTTTTGTTGATTAGTTTCTATAAGCATTTTTATTTTTTTAATTTCAAGCTTATTTTCAGCAATTTGTTGTTTACTGAATGGATTATCATTTTTAAGGAGATTAAAAAAATTATGACTAGAATTTAAAAAATCGTCATACCGTAATGAACCTGAATTACAATTTTTGTATCTTTTGGTTGAACATTTCAACATATGATATATGTATGTTTTATTTTTGGTTTTTTTTTCGTCAGTTTCAAAATATACTTTTTGACCACACAAACCACAAAATAATTTGCCAGAAAAAATATTGATTGATTTTTTACCTGCTGTTTTTGATATAACCTTACTTCTTTTTTTAGCGTTTACAATATCAAAATCATCAGTGGATATGAGCGCTGGATAATAATTTTTAAAAACGTCACCAGTTCTTTTTATTTTTAATTCACCAAGAACGCATCGATTAGATAATAAATGACTTACTTTTCCTGAACTCCACCGATTAGTAAAATTAATATGTCTTTTTTTTGCTACTTGTTGATAATTATTATCGTCAAAGTATTTAGTAATTTCCGCTAATGAATAATCTTTTTTATACATTTCAAAAGCTTTTTTAACTGTTTTAATTTTGTCATTAAAAATAAAATTTGTTTGGTGTTTTGTTCCGATATTATCAATCCAACCTGGGAACATTCCCGCAAATTGTATTTTTATACCATCATTTAATTTCTCTAATTTTTGATCAAAAGTATCCAGAATTCTGACACTTTTTTTATCACTTTCTAAGTTAGCTTGTTCCATCAAAAAAAGACTATACATAATATCAGTTATGTTATTTAACGATGATTTTGTATAAATTTTTTCGTCCATTAAGGTGATTATATTTATATTATTTTTTAATATATTTCTAAAAAGTTCAGATGCACTACCAATATTTTCTCTGGATAAACGATCTATTTGTTCAACACACAAATAAGCAGAACCATCAGTCGGTATTCTTTTTTCTTCAATTGCTTTTATAAACCTACCTAACGAACCTTTATGTAAATTCTCACCTGTGAAACCTGATTTACCTAAATCTTTTAAATCTAATCCATCATCAATAACAAAGTTATTTTTTTTAGCATATTTTTTAATGTTATTAATTTGACGTTGAAGTGAAGCTCCTTTTTTTTGTTCAGTAGTAGAAAAACGAACATATGGAAAAATTATTTTTTTCATTTATTAAATCCTCAATGAGAAAATACATATTACCCGTATATTGTCAGATTCACTACCATAAATCTAGCCCCCGCTGATTTACCTAAAGAAGGAGGTCGCTTCGACTTACCGATAGCGCTTGGTATTTTGGTTGCCAGTGAGCAACTACCTAATACAGATTTAAGCCAATATGAGTTTGCTGGCGAACTTGCGCTTTCGGGTGAATTGCGTGAAATTATTGGTGAAATTCCAATGGCAATTGCTTGCGCTAAGGCTAAAAGAACCTTAGTTATTCCTAAACAAAATGCTGAACAAGCGAGTTGGGTTAAGCAGGCCAATATTTTATCGATAGAACATTTAAGTCAATTATACCCACACTTTTTAAAGCAACGCTCGCTACCTTTGGTATCAGCAAAAGCAGTAGAACATTATCAAGTGCCTACCAGCAAAGACATTGCTGATGTAATTGGCCAACCACTAGCAAAAAGAGCTCTAGAGATCTCTGCTTGTGGCGCGCACAACCTACTTTTTATTGGACCACCCGGTACGGGCAAAACCATGCTAGCGAGCCGCTTACCTGGAATATTACCACCGATGAGCGAAAGTGAAGCGTTAGAGGCTGCAGCTATCGCTTCGATTAGTCATCAAAAAATCAATCATAAATCTTGGTTAACTCGCCCCTTTCGCGCCCCCCATCATACGGCTTCTTCTGCGGCACTGGTTGGTGGTGGCAGCCAACCACAAGCCGGAGAGATTTCATTAGCGCATAATGGTGTATTGTTTCTGGATGAATTACCAGAATTTGCTCGTAAAGTGCTCGATGTTTTACGTGAACCCATGGAATCAGCTGAAGTCACCATTTCTCGAGCAATGTACAAACAAACCTTTCCAGCAAAATTTCAATTAGTGGCTGCGATGAATCCTAGCCCAACCGGATTTTACAATGATAACCGCAGCACACCCGAACAAGTGCTACGTTATTTAAATCGCCTATCGGGGCCTTTTCTTGACCGAATTGACATTCAAATTGAGGTGACACGTTTACCCAAGGGTATGTGGGCAAAGAATGATCATAACAATGAAAGTTCTGCGCAAATACAGAAAAGGGTTGCGCTGTGTAGAGAATTACAATTACAGCGACAAGGGAAAGCAAATGCTCACTTAGGGAGTGCTGAAACACGGATATTTTGCAAACTGAGTGCTGATGAGCATGAATTTTTAGAGCTCGCCGTTGAAAAACTTGGTTTGTCTACACGCGCCCACCATAAAATATTAAAGATAGCGCGCACCTTGGCAGACATGAATAGTATTGAAGATATTCAACATGAACATATCATTGAAGCGCTGTCTTATCGCGCAATGGACCGATTACTGAGACACCTAACCGATGCTGTTTCTTTTTAACCGGACATCACAATTAAAAAGCTTTCTAGCCATTAATAATGGCTATTCTCTAGCGATAAAGCGGTTGCTGAGACTATTTAATTGCCTCAAAGAAGGCTTTGACTAAGGTTTGTTCTCGACTTTGGTTTAAACAACAAATGCCGAGGTCGAACGGCTCAATATCGCCAACATGTTGTAAATATTGCACCCGGTCTTTTACTGGGCTATTTTCCACAACAACTTTTGGTGCCATGCCAACACCACAACCTAAAGCAACCATGCTAACAAGCGCTTCATGACCCGAAACTGTTGCATAAATATTGGGTTTACCTTGTTGCTTTTTACGATACCAAAGCTCAAAACGCTTACGTGCCGCACCATGCTCAGCTAAAATAATTGGTACTTCAGACCAAATAATCGTTTCGTCTTGTAATTGTTGCTGAACTCGACAAGCCATTGTCGGTGCAATTACGGCCAACGGCACATTAGCAATGTGCTGAAAATAAAACATTCTTGATAAGCTTTCAGGTTTTACACCAAAGGCAAAATCTACCAATTTTTGCTGTACTTGGTCAAAGGCATCAGCAGCATCACCGGTTGTTAATACAATTTCAACTAGCGGGTGTTGCTGGCGAAAGCGTTCCAATAGCGGTGGTAAATGACTATAAGCGGCAGTAACAGAACAATAAATGTGAAGTTTACCCTGTAGTTCAGCCTGCTTTTGGTCAAGCGACAATTGCAATAATTGCCATTGTTCAAGCTGCTGTTCAGCATATTTATAAAATAACATACCTGCCTCAGTTAACACCACTGAGCGATTATCACGATGTAATAGCAAACAACATAACTGATCTTCCAGCCTTTGAATAATTCGACTTAAGGTAGAAGTACTGACATGGTGCGCTTCAGCAGTTTTCCCAAAATGAAGACTGTGGGTTAAATGCACGAACATTTTTAACGATTTAAGATCCATTCTTTACTCTTACCATTCATGACAACATTTTACCCACCAATTATTGCGTTTTATGCAACACCACCTTGCGAATATATCATTTTAAGCAACATTAATCTTGCGCTATGATAACTTCATCGTCAGAAAGACCGATAAAACTATTTAATGATCACATCGCCAGCATTACGTTGAGTCGATTTGAGACAAAAGGATAACCCAATGAGCAATTATTTTAATACGTTAAGTTTACGCGAAAAATTAGGTCAGTTAGGCAAATGTCGTTTTATGCAGCGTGAAGAATTCAGCGATGGCTGTAATTTTATTAAAGACTGGAACATTGTTATTGTTGGTTGTGGCGCACAGGGACTAAACCAAGGTTTGAACATGCGTGATTCAGGTTTAAATATCTCTTACGCATTACGCGAAGCTGCCATTTCATCAAAACGTCAATCTTGGCAATGGGCGACAGAAAACGGTTTTACCGTAGGTACATACGCTGAATTAATTCCACAAGCTGACTTAGTGCTTAATTTAACACCAGATAAGCAACATACCTCTGCTGTTACTGCTGTTATGCCTCATATGAAACAGGGTTCAACTCTAGCCTACTCACACGGTTTTAATATCGTTGAAGAAGGTATGAAAATTCGTGAAGATATTACTGTAGTCATGGTTGCCCCTAAATGTCCGGGTACTGAAGTACGTGAAGAATACAAACGTGGTTTTGGTGTACCTACTTTAATTGCTGTTCACCCTGAGAATGATCCACAAGGTAACGGTTTAGCAATCGCTAAGGCTTACGCATCAGCTACCGGTGGCGATCGTGCCGGCGTACTTGAATCATCATTTATTGCTGAAGTGAAGTCTGACTTAATGGGCGAGCAAACTATTTTATGTGGCATGTTGCAAACCGCAGCAGTACTTGGCCATAAGCAGTTAGTTGCGCAAGGTATGGATGCTGCGTATGCACGTAAGCTATTACAATACGGCATTGAAACAACAACGGAAGGCTTAAAGCATGGGGGTATCACCAATATGATGGACCGTTTATCAAACCCTGCTAAAGTTAAAGCGTTTGATATGTCTGAAGCATTAAAAGTCATCTTACGTCCGTTATTTGAAAAACATATGGACGACATTATCGAAGGTCGCTTCTCTGCCACTATGATGGAAGATTGGGCAAATGATGATGTGAATTTATTAAAATGGCGTGAAGAAACAGCTGAGTCTTCTTTTGAAAAAGCCGCTGATTGCGACATTGAAATTACCGAACAAGAATACTACGACAAAGGCATCTTTGTGGTTGCTATGGTAAAAGCCGGTGTTGAACTAGCCTTTGAAGCTATGGTTGCTGCGGGTATCATTGAAGAATCAGCGTATTACGAGTCATTACACGAAACACCGTTAATTGCTAACTGTATTGCCCGTAACAAATTGTACGAAATGAACGTAGTCATTTCAGATACCGCTGAATACGGTAACTATTTATTTACCCATGCTGCACAACCTTTACTTAGTGATTTCACCAACAAATTGTCACTTGAAGAATTAGGTGAAGGCTTAAAGGAAAGCTCAAATGGCGTTGATAACGTTCGCTTGATTGAGGTTAACGAAGCAATTCGCAGCCATGGTGTCGAAAGCGTAGGTAAAAAATTACGTGGTTACATGACCGATATGAAACGCATTGTAGAGTCAAATCAATAAAATAAAATAAAACAAGCGTTGTAGATCACGAAAGGTAAACACTTAAGCCAGATAATCTAGTGGTATTATTTTCTGGCCAGCAAGTGTTAAACTGCAGCGCTTTATTTTATATCAAAGAGGAAAATTATCATGACAGAATTAAAGAATGTAACACTGACCAAGGCCGCTAATGTTTATTTTGACGGCAACGTAACTAGCAGAAAAGTAACGTTAGCAGATGACTCAGTAGTAACCTTAGGCATTATGATGCCTGGTGAGTATACCTTTGCTACAGCGGAAAAAGAATTGATGGAAATTATCGCTGGTGAGGTTGAAATATTATTACCTAATGAGACGCAATGGCAAAGCATTTCTGCAGGTGGACACTTTTATGTCGACGCCGATGCTAAATTTGATATCAAAGTAAAAACGTTAGCTGATTATTGTTGTTCTTACATAGCAGCATAAAGCCACATCTATAGGCTTTAACCGTACCTCCGTGAATAATGGAGGTGCTTATCATTAACTTAAGTCACCATTACCGACAAAAAATCACTGATACCTTAAAAGTGACACCTCCTTAAAACAAGCACCGACATTTAACGTTAAGTTATCATTGTAATTGACCTCGCTATTGCCGATAACCGCTAAACCTTATTTAACACCTCGCCACTAAAAACATTGTTGATTTACTATCAATCATATTCATTTAATGAAAAAATCATCTTTAATAGCCATTGCTGAATATAAATAATGAAACTCAATAAAACCACGCAAAAAATCGATAATAATGTTTGTAAAGCACTTAAATTAGCCTGCGAAGACTTCACTAGCGAGGTTGATGGTTTCTGTTGGTTAACCCATCGCGCTAATTACACTAATTTTCCCGCGAGTTTAGTGGTGACCTGTATTTTCGATATCGATGCAGAAGTGATTGCAGCCAAAGAACAAAAAGTTGATGACCACTTGCGTGATGTCATTCAAAAGCAGTTACTCAAAGTGGGTATTGTCTTAAAAAACGTTCGCCACAATGTGCATTTAGATAGTGAAGAATCTTGCTTACGTGACCATAGTGGTCAATGGCCTGAACGTCTAAAATTAAGAGTGACTAAGCAAAAGCCAACACAAAGTAAACAGTTTGGTCGCTAGAGCCTCAGGTAGTTACCCCGTTACCTAGCCTTATAAAACAACCATATCATCACGATGAATAATCACTTTACTGGGACAACAACCTAATAAAGTGATTATCTGTTCACTATTACAACCCATAATACGCAACAAATCTCGTTGACTGTATTGGCAAATACCTTTGGCTATGGGCTTTTTAGAATGCGCGTCAATAATATCAACTGACTCTCCAGCGACAAAATCACCGTCAACTTGACTGACACCTGCGGGTAATAACGAAGCACCTTCATTAAGCACAGCATGCACTGCACCCGCATCAATATGTACTTTTCCACTGCTTTTTAAGGTATGTTTTAACCAGTGTTTGCGTGCTTTGGTCGCCGCTTGTTTGGCACTAAAATGTGTACCCGGGTTTTCACCTTTTAATATCTGTTGAAAAACTTCACTACGACTACCATTTAAAATATAAGTATCTATGCCATTTTCAACCGCTTTTTCCGCTGCCTGAATTTTTGTTTTCATACCACCGGTGGCAATAACGTTATTTGTTGTTCCAGCCATGGCATGAATTTCAGCGGTAATTTCATGAATTTCAGGGAGTAACCTTGCTTTAGGGTTTTCACGCGGGTCTTGGTCATAAACGCCATCGATATCGCTTAAGATGAATAAGCAGTCAGCCTCGCTCACTAAAGCGACTAAGGCGGCTAAATTATCGTTATCACCGACTTTCAATTCATCGGTCGCGACCGTGTCATTTTCATTAACAATAGGGATAACACCATTTTCCAATAAAATACGTAAGGTATTTTTAATATTGATGTAGCGCTGGCGATCTTTTAAATCTCCATGGGTAATGAGTAACTGGCTACAAGGAACATCAAAAAAGCACTGCCAATTCGCCATCATTTTCATTTGCCCAACGGATGCCATCGCTTGTTTAGTGGGAATAGAGGGAACGGGAGAGCCGTGCTTAATCAATTGTCGTCCTGCAGCAACACTGCCCGATGAAACGATAATAATTTCTTTACCTGCCTGTTGGCATTCGGTAATAAAACGAGCAATAGCAAGAATATACTTACCACTACAACCGTTATTATCTGGTGCAACCAAAGCACTGCCTACTTTAATTACCGCACGATTAAAATTCATTGTTGTTCCCCTATGATCCAGTGCCTAGCATGCCTCGATATGCAGGTAATTTGCAATCAACTTTTTGCCATAATATAGATGAGTTTGTCCTTTTTAGGCTGTTGACTTGTTATATCGAATTAATTCGGTATTTATATCCTTTAAAACTTAAAAAATGGCGAGTTATTTAACTTGAAATAACAAGATGGTGGTTTTTACCTCATTATAAAATATCAATAATAGACACCTAAAACGCCTTTTTCTGCTAATTATTAGCATTAAGCCTCGTTAACTTTTACTCATTTCAACAACTTGATGATTAATCGTTTTCAAACGGTTGTTAATCGTGATTAATTTATTTCACTGTTTTTGCTGAAAATTACTTCAAATCAGATTATGATCTAACATCTATTTATTTTTGTTATATTGAGCAAGTATTCCATGTTGAATTTTTTACCTCCGCTACTTATTCATATTATTTCGCTAACAATTTATACCATTAATACGCTTTTCTGGTTAATACCTATTATTATATTTTCATTTTGTAAGGCTATTATTCCCTTAACTTTTGCTAAGAAAATATTCAGCTATTTATTAGATCAAATGGCAAGTAATTGGGTGGGTGTTAACACCTTCATTCAAAAGCTCTTTAATAAAACAGAAATTAAAGTAACCGGCTTAGATCAACTAACCATGAAAGAATGGTATTTGGTCATCTGTAATCACCAAAGCTGGGTTGATATTGTTATCTTGCAGCGAGTCATGCATCGCAAAATTCCTTTTTTGAAATTTTTCTTAAAAAAAGAACTCATTTTTGTGCCTTTTTTAGGCTTGGCTTGGTGGGCTCTCGACTTTCCATTTATGAAGCGTTATAGCCAATCTTTCATTAAAAAGAATCCCCATTTAAAAGGTAAAGACGTTGAAACCACGCGTAAAGCTTGTGCTAAATTCAAGCATAAACCCGTCAGCATAATGAACTTTATAGAAGGAACACGCTTCACTAACAAAAAGCACGATAAGCAAAATTCCACGTTTAAACATCTACTTAAACCTAAAGCGGGTGGCATAGGTTTTGTGCTAGAAGCCATGGGTGGCAACTTGCATAAAATAGTCAATATTACCATTCATTACCCAGAGGGCATCCCTACTTTTAGTGATTTTTTAGCGGGGAAAATTAAACAGGTAAATGTCAATGTAGAGGTTTCAAACATTGGCGATGATCTTGTTGGCGACTATGTGCGCGATCGAAATTTTAAAATAAAATTTCAAAAGTGGGTTAATCAATTATGGCTTGATAAAGACCAAAAACTTATCGAGTTTAATAATGATAATACCGCTAAATAACATTGAAATTGAAAAAGGAAACTTAAATGAGTGAACTCATTAGCACATGGTTAACTAACCAAGGTATCGCCGAAGCGTATTTAGCGATGACCACAATTTTTGTTGGTTGCATGCTCATTTTTGTCATTTCGGCATTGGGTTACTACCTCGCAAAATATCAGGTATTAGCTTTTGTTAACAAAATGGTCAGCAGAACAAAAAACACTTGGGATGATGTTTTATTAGAGCATAATGTTTTTTCTCGCTTCGCTTTTTTAATCCCGTTATTCGTACTACTGTTTTTAACGCCTATTTTACTGCCGGAACAGGCATTACTTGGCGCCGTTTTAGTGGTTTTTGTAAAAATAGCTCTCAGTTTTCAAATTGCACGTTGTATCAGTGCTGTTTTAAACGTCATTAGAAGTCTCTATCAAAATACGGCGCGTGACCGCTACTTACCCTTAAGCTCAACGATACAAGTGATAAAACTGGCTATTTATTTGGTTGCCACTATTTTATCTATTTCATTTATTTTAGATAAGTCACCTATTTATTTACTCAGTGGTTTAGGTGCATTAACGGCTGTTTTATTATTAGTATTTCAGGACACGATTAAAGGTTTAGTCGCTAGTATTCAAATATCAGCGAACAAAATGGTCGCGCCTGGTGACTGGATTGAAATTCCTAATTATGGTGCTGATGGTGATGTGATTGAGATTGGTTTAAATACGGTTAAAGTAAAAAACTTTGATAATACAGTGACAACCGTTCCTACGTACGCCTTAATAAATGGCTCATTTAAGAATTGGCGAGGCATGCTCAATTCAGGTGGTCGACGTATTAAGCGTAGTATTATTATTGATATTAACAGTATTTCATTTTATCAAAATGCAGAGATTGAAAAACTCAAAGAAATTAGTTTATTAAAAGATTATTTACAGCAAAAATCTGATGAAATCACCACGAGTTTAAAAACGGCTAATTTATCTAACGATAATGTTAATAGCCGACAGTTAACCAATGTCGGAACTTTTCGCGCTTATATTACCGCTTATTTGGCTAAACATGAAAAAATACATAATGAGATGACTTGCATGGTCAGGCAATTAGCGGCAACCGACTCAGGCTTACCGCTGGAGATATATTGCTTCAGTAATGACCAAAACTGGAAGAATTATGAAGGTATACAAGCCGATATTTTTGACCATTTATTCGCAATGGCACCGGTATTCAGTTTACGTGTTTTTCAACATCCTACCGGCTATGACTGGCAAAAAAGTCGCTCGAGTCGAAAATTCTAACGTTGACGAACCACGCCTTCTTGCATCGTTGAGGCAACAAGCTGTCCTTGACGATTAAAAATTTGTCCTTTAACTAAGCCGCGGCCGCCACTTGCTGACGGACTGTCCATAACGTAAAGCAGCCAATCATCAAAACGAAATGGGCGATGAAACCACATAGCATGGTCAATAGTGGCAATCTGTAAATTGGGTTGCCAATGACTCAAGCCATGGGGAAATAAAGCCGTTGGTAAAAACAAGAAGTCAGAAGTATAAGCCAGCATATAAGTATGAATACGCAAATCATCAGATAAGGTACCGTTTGCTTTTATCCACATCTGAGACTTAGGTGCTGTCTTTTCGGGTTGCAGCCAATTATAAGGTTCAACAGGACGCATTTCGATGGGTTTTTCAGCTAAAAATTTACCTCTAATTTCTTCAGGTATTTTATCTTGGTTATCGAAAATAAAATCTGTGTAAGACGCTAAATCTTCAGGTGCGGGTACATCAGGCATAAGATCTTGATGCTCAATGCCTTTTTCATATTGTTGAAAAGAGGCCGTCATATAGAATATATCTTTACCGTTTTGAATTGCTTTAACACGGCGAGTGCTAAAACTTTTTCCATCACGAATATTTTCCACTTCATAAACAACCGGCTTACTCGCATCGCCTGGACGTAGAAAATAAGAATGAAGAGAGTGAACATTACGTGCTGAATTTACTGTTTCTTGAGCGGCAGAAACAGCTTGTCCCATTACTTGACCACCAAACAGCGCACGAAAGCCTAAATCTTGACTTTGACCACGATAAATTCCTTGTTCGATTACCTCTAATTCTAATAATGAAGATAAATCATCCAACACTTGACTCATAATATTTAGCACTCACTGATATAAAATTTTGACTATAGCATATTTATAATTTATATCTTTAGCGACATTTTAAAATTGTTGAAAATTCATACGCTGCAAGGTAATATCTAAGCAATAAGAAAATTATTGACTAAAAATACGAAGAGATCTCAATGGAAGCGCTATTAGAAAGAGAAGTATTGTTAGAAAGAAGGCAAGGTAGTAATGAGGAGCAGTCGCTATGGGACAGGCTTTCTCTTGCACAAAAATTTGCCGCCAGTAGCATGACTCAGTTTGGTTACGACTTATCTTTTATTAGAAACAGCAATAACGGCAGCTTAGCCATATTACAATGCAATGGTAAAACAGCAACTATTAACGGTGAAGGTGAAGTAGACTCAACGCCAAGTATAATTATTCGTCCTTAGTTATTCATCCTTGATTAAAGGCAAATACCTAGCCTACTTTCAGAGATACATGAAAAGATGCCCCAGTTAGGCATCTTTTTTAGTTTTAGTGAGTAATAAAGTTTCAATTAAAGAAATATACCCCGTCAAATTATTACTTGACCACATACGCCTTACGCTCGCATCTTGCTTAGCGATATGCTCCACAAACTTTTTAAAAGCGTCATCGTCGAAATTTCCATAACACTTTTTAGTGATTGACTGCAGTTTGCCTTTTCCTTTTAAACACTCAATAAAAATTGCTGCATAGTTATTAATCAGTGGTGAAATAATTTCAATCGTCTCAGGCTCTAATGCCTGGCAATTTTTAATTATTTGTAATCGATTTTTAACAAAATCTTCGTGTCACTTGGCAATTATAGCCATAGAGTCTATATAAAACTTATTTTCTTTCTGACTACTACTGAGCTCTTTTTTCATACTAAATAATGCGCGTTGTAGACCTTCCAATCGAAAATAAAAATAAATACTCAAAGCTACAAAAATAACAGCAATGGACAATACAAAAATCATATTAAACCTATTAAAATGAAAAGTAATATTGACTACGCTTTAGTGGTTTCACTTAAACGCGATAAAAATATGTAAGGGTCAATATCTTGTGCTGTGGGTGAACCATAGGCGTAGCGAATTTTAAGTGAATAATCACCTAAATTAGCGAAGAATCTAAGCTTAATCGCGTTAGCTAAACTATTTAACTTAATCGCTATTTCAGCTTGAGTTTGGTGGGGGGCTATCAGTAAATATTCACCATCGTTAATTGTACCCGCTTCATCAAATTCACCTTTGGACTCATTAAGTAAGATCGCTAATGTTTTTGAAACTTCGAGCATAACTTTATGATTAAAGTGAAAGGAAAGCTCTTGCCAGTTAACAACTGATAAGTAGCCAATCGCTAAGGGATAGTCGTATTTCCTCGCCATTTTATAATTTAGTTGATAATTTCTTTTAGTTTGAGAGGGCGTTACCAAATAAGATAATGGCTGTTCCACTTCATCGTATACTTGATTTAAGCGTAACGTTCTTTGCCTTAATCCAAAAAAAACCAACGTAATCAATAATAAAATAACGATCACAATCAATAAATATATGACCTCTTTTTGCGCGATAAATTTTGCACTAAATTGAGTTTGTAACTTACTCTGTTCTGCGAGATTCAGGATTAAATTTCGACTTTTATCATTTGCACTTAACATTTGACTGGAGTCGATAATTAATGAGGGCTCAGCCTTTTTCTGAAACTGTTCAAGTAATACAAGATAATCTTTATGGGCAATTAACGCATTTTTATAATCACCGTTTTTCTGATACATATCACTTAATAAAAGTAATAATTTAGCCTGCTTTTTTGATAGCTTTATGTGTTTAGCATTTAATTCTGCTAGTTGAAGGTAGTGTTGATACAAAGCTTTATTGTTTAATAGACTTGAGGTCTCTGCTAATAAAATTAACGAGGTTAAATAAGGCTTACTTAGGCTCTTTTCATTAAATGTAGCACTGGCTGATAATAGCCAGTTATGTGAATCACTGAACTCTCCCTGCTTTAATAACACCTCTGCCAATCCTAATTCAGCATAGGCAGCACTAATTGGCGCATTTTTATTTTTACCATATTTTTGTGCTTCCCAAAAAGCATTGTAAGCATCATCAAATAAATTTAACTGAAAATAAGCACGGCCTAAGTGTAAATAAGTTTGGTCAATATTAGCTAATTTATCTAAATCAAATTTTAAGGTTAATAACTTATTTTGCATGGTTAGCGATGCTTGATAATCGCCTAAATAATAATGTGCCGTTGCTAAAATTTCTAAAAGACAAAGGTGGTCCTCATACTGAGGATTTACAGAAATCAGCACCTTAACTTGATTAAGATCATTCATCGATAAATCGTTTTTATTTTGCAACGCATAGGTAACAGCTCGATAACTCAAAGCAATTAAGCGATATTTTAGCACTTGTGGAGAATCAGCAATTAAGATGACATTGGTTGCCATATTTTGAGTTTTCTCATACTTCTCCTGTAAATAATAGCCATCTGCAACTTTCAGCAATAAATTAAACTTTATTGCTGGTTCAAGTCCTTGCAGAGAAATTCCATCTTGCGCAAAATGAAATGCCTCGCTATTTTCACCCTTATTATTGGCAACATCAGCAAGAAGGATGAAGGTTTTTCCACGAATTTGGACGGTATAATTTTCTTGAGATCCTAAAATTTTTTTTGAAAGCGTAATAATCTCTTCGTAGGGAAGGTTTTCAGCGTCTTGTAAAAAATAGCGTTCTACATCTTTAATGTTTTGCTCAACGTTTAAAGCATCATTGGCAAAACAAAATGAAGGAGCTATAAAAAAACAAAAGATCAACAACAGCTTACAGGGCATTATGAACTAAAATCCTTTATCTCATGATCAGTAGAGTGATCAGCCATAACCTATAAATTTATCTATTACTTATAGGTTTTCGTTACGGTTCAACAAATTATCCATAATAAAGGTTTACAAGCATAGTTCAACGCTTATAATGAATTTAGAGTTTCTAAAACTCGAAAAGGGCAAATCTAGTGAAAGCTAGAGACGCAAAGTTACCGGTCTAAGGGGAAACCTAGGATAGCGGAACTGCCAAGTATAGATATAGTGGGGGCTTGTCTTTATTTTGAACAGTTTGCTTTCGGTATACTTTGCGGTCCTTCCCTTCTTTTTAATTATTTTCTGCCATATATTAACTTCATTTAAAATACTATATAACTAAGCATATGTTTTTTAAAGACAAAATATATATGTGGTACTTTACTTGTTTTTACTAGAAAATGGTCTATTGATATTGTTAATTGGGTGTACAAATTGAGATGGAACAATGAAATATCATGATTCCATAAAACAAGCTGAACTAAAAATGAACATGGCCGTAAAACAATTACAGCGGTGGCTTTTACCTGTCAGCCCAATTAATTATTCAGTTAGCTACGAATATATTAATAAAAAAAACATTCTTCTTAATACTGCTATTGAAAATAAACTTGCCACAGGTAAAAAACTTGATGATTTCTTCATTGAAGAAAATTATCGTCAGTTCATTTTAGGTCAAAGTAAATTCAGAGATGAACTCATTGACGACCTTAATGACGTTGTCACCCATGTTGAAAAAAACAGCCAAAAATCATCGCAGAGTATTAATAAACTTATTACCACGCTAGACAGTAATGTTTCTGACCTACAATCTAACGATAAAGAAAAAATAGTCGTTGCGGTAAATAGTATTCGCCAAGCATCTAAAGCCTTTAAACTACACCAACAAAAATTTGCTGAACATATTTCTTTTACCCGTAAAAAAACACAAGCTTTGAAAGTTGAATTAAAAGAAGTACGTGAAGAAATTTACATGGATCCACTTACCGGTCTTTATAATCGTAAAGCCATGTCTAAGCATTTAGATTTATGGCTAACAGAAGATCCAAGTCGGCAAGTTGCCGCAATTGTCGTCTGTGTTGATCAAATTTCAGAAGTTAATCTGCAATTCGGTCATTTAATTAGTGATGTTCTCTTATCAAAAATAGCTAGTAAAGTAAGTAGTTATGTTGCTGGCAGCGGCCTACCAATACGTTCTGGTGGCGATGAATTTTTAATTCTGTTGCCTGATATTGACAAAGGAAGTGCTCGAGAAATTGCTGATAAAATAGCACATGGCGTTGAAAAACTGCGCTTTGTTAGTAGTAAGTCTGGTATTAGATTACCTCAAATGACATTATCTACTGGTGTAGGCATATTTAATGTTGCTGAAAATGCCAACAGTATCTTAAAAAAGTCACGTCTGTTGCTACCCGATTTATAGAAAAAATAATACATTAAGTTCTTAATCACTCAACAAGATACTTTTTGCTAAATTAGGTTTTTTCTATCGCTGATATTTTCACTTCAAAAAATAATATCAGTGATAGTATGCTCCCACCTTACTTAATATAAGCGGTAATAATCCTAATATACTCAGTGATAAATCAAAGAAGATCACATTGCTAGTGCTTAGCTAAAAAAAGTCGACGACAGCCTCCTTGTTTTCTCATATACTGAATGTAGTGTAAAATTCCTAACGACTAAGAGAGAAATAAGTTATGAAAAAAATTACTTTAGCTGTTGCTGCTACTTTAATGATGGTATCTCCTGTTTTTGCTGGTGATGTTGCTGCTGGTAAAGCAAAAACTGGTATGTGTGCCGCTTGTCATGGTGTTGCAGGTATTTCTGCAGTTCCAATGTACCCAAATCTTGCTGGACAAAAAGAAGCTTACACGGCGAGCCAATTAAAAGCCTTTAAAGCTGGCACACGTAAAAATGCAATCATGGGACCTATGGCTATGGGTTTGAGTGATGAAGATATCGCGAATATTGCCGCTTATTACGCTAGTTTAAAATAAACTCAATAATTATTGTTGAACCTGGTTCATCAAAAAATAATATTAAAAAACGCTCAATTGAGCGTTTTTTGTTTTAAGCATTATGCTGTTGAATAACCTGCAAAAAGTCATGTCCGTAACGGGCAAGTTTTGTATCACCAATACCATTAATATTTAGCATTTGCTGTGATGTTTTTGGCTTTATACGCGCAAGCTCTGACAACGTTGCATCATTAAAAACAATGAATGGCGCAATATCCTCTACATCAGCAATCGTTTTACGCAAAGTTCTTAATTTAACAAATAAGACACGGTCATAACGTTTATCAGTTTTATCTTGTTGCCAATAACTTGCTTTTTGCAACCTTGGTGAAGCTAACATTAAGGGTTCATCCCCTTTCAACACCGAACGCGATGCTTGTGTTAAAAATAACGCAGATTGTTGAGAGATATCTTGTTGTAAAAATCCTAAATGAATCAATTGTCTAATAATAGCAAACCAATATCCTGGCGTTTTACTTTTACCGATAGCGAAAGTTGACACTTTTTCATGCTGCAGTTGCCTAACTTTTTCGGTTAACTCCCCTCTGAGCACTTGCACAACATGTTCAATATCACCTTGTTGCTTGATACGAAACACACAAGACAAGACTTTTTGTGCGGCTTCAGTAGCGTCAAATTGAGTGGGTGGATCTAAACAAATATCACAGTTACCACATTTTTTTGTGGTAAATTCTGCAAAGTAATTAAGTACAACTTGTCGACGGCAGGTTTGAGCTTCAATAAAGCCTTTTAACGCTTGAAAACGCTGTTGTTCAACATTCACCCTTTCTTCATTATCACCATCAGCTATATACTTAGTAATGCGTTCTACGTCTTTTTCATCATATAAAAATAACGCTTCTGCCACTAAACCGTCTCGGCCAGCACGGCCAATCTCTTGATAATATGACTCAAGTGTTCTCGGAGGTTCAAAATGAATCACAAAGCGAATATTTGATTTATTGATGCCTAGCCCAAAAGCTACCGTGGCAATAACCACTTGAATATTATCTTTGGCAAAACCATCTTGGACAATATTGCGCATCTCTGTTTCCATGCCAGCATGATAGGCAGAACAATTTACACCCGCACTTGCTAACATTTTAGATAACTTCTCAACTTGCCAGCGGCTACTACAGTAAACAATGCCACAATCATCACCACGCTTTTTAATGTAGCGTAACACTTGGTGATCGCCCTTATATTTATCAGCTAAGGTAAAACGAATATTAGGCCGATCAAAACTGTCAAGGTGAATATAAGGATCAGTCAATGCGAGTTGAAGAAGAATATCTCTTCGGGTTGTAACGTCGGCCGTTGCTGTTAACGCCATAACAGGTACCGATGGAAAGCGTTGTTTAATTGTATGAAGTTGTGTGTATGCCGGCCGAAAATCATGTCCCCATTGTGAAATACAATGCGCTTCGTCAATAGCAAATAAACTTATCTGTATGCTCGCTAAGCGTTGCATAAAATAATAATTTTTTAAACGCTCTGGAGCTATGTATAACAACTTAAGCTCACTACGAGATAAACGCTCAAAAATATCATTGATTGTTTCTTGATCTAAACTTGAATTTACAAAAGCTGCTGAAATACCTTGTCGAGTCAAACCATCAACTTGGTCTTTCATTAAAGCGATTAAGGGTGAAACAACTATGGTTATTCCTGGTAATAATACAGCAGGCAGTTGATAACACATCGATTTTCCACCACCCGTTGGCATAAGCACTAAGCTGTCTCGACCCTGAAATAATTGCTGAATAATTTCTAATTGTCCACTTCGAAAAGTTTGATAACCAAAATGATGCTTTAACGCATCTTCAAGCTGAGCTTGTGAGACTGTAGGGGGAGCTTTTAGCAACGGAGTAAACTTTATTAAACAACAATTATTGTTATTTTACCCCAGTCACAAGAAAAGTCGAGAGCACTGTTTTAGTATTTCTTGAATGCTTAGAAAGATAAGTGCTAAGCTGCAATGAGACATTAGACCAGTTAGAAAAATCTGCTGGCTAAATTGGAAGGATTATGACAAATAATTTAGATGAAAAACAGATGATTGAGCAACTTACTTATTTTTGGTCACACAACATTCCCTTTAATAAATTACTGGGCCTAACCGTTAGTAAATTTGATTGTAATACCTCAGAAGTACGTTTTTTATGGCAAGATAAGTTAATGGGTAACCCATTACAGAAAACGCTACATGGTGGTGTTACTGCATCAGCCCTTGATTTTGCTGGTGGTGTTGTCGTGGCAGCAAATATGATTGAACAACTTGAGCACAAAACACCAACAACAATTCAACAAAGTTTGA
The DNA here is from genome assembly GCF_014076785.1 of Colwellia sp. MB3u-55. Lineage (NCBI taxonomy): Bacteria > Pseudomonadati > Pseudomonadota > Gammaproteobacteria > Alteromonadales > Colwelliaceae > Colwellia > Colwellia sp. MB3u-55. Next base: position 106,041 of record NZ_JACGUS010000120.1, on the reverse strand, counting down.
GCTGCTTAGGAACGATAGATCTGCGTACCGATTATTTACGACCAGGTCGTGGTGAGGAGTTTATCGCCACAGCCCATATTATTCGTAGTGGCAATAAAGTCGCTGTTGCTCGCATGGAATTACATAACGAAAAAGGTGACCACATTGCTTTTGGAACTGGCACTTATTTAGTTGGTTAATCTTCACTGATTAGTTTTCAAAGTGCTGGCTTTGTGTTCATACGATAGCTAGTTTCAGGTCTAGTTAAAAATGTGCAACTGGTATTCATTATAAATGAGTAGTTATTAGCTAATTAAAGTGAATAACGTTAGCAAAAATATTCTCAATATACCGCCAACAATTTGTGGTTATCAAACAAGTAAAGCGCTGAAATAAAAATCATTGTGCTATAATTCGGCTCTTTATTTTTACTGCTAAAGTTTACTGAAAATCATGACTGTAACTGATAACAAAGACCGTAATGGCGTAATTAACGCGATTAGTGCTTATCTGCTTTGGGGTTTAGCGCCCATTTATTTCAAATTAATTTCTTCTATCAGCCCTGATGAAATTATGGTGCATCGTATTATTTGGTCGAGCCTACTGTTATTTTTAATCGTTATCATCAGTAAAAGATCTCGCGTATTAATCGATACACTCAAACAACCTAGGTTATTGGCTAAACTTGCCTTATCCGCTACTTTTCTATTAGTAAATTGGTTTTTATTCATCTGGGCGATAAACAATGATCATCTGCTAGACGCGAGCTTAGGTTATTTTATCAATCCTTTATTTAGTGTCGCACTCGGTGTTATTTTTTTAGGTGAGCGTTTGCGAAAAATGCAGAAGTTCGCCGTTGCGCTGGCATTATGTGGGGTATTAATTCAACTGGTTGTATTAGGTTCATTACCGGTAATTTCATTAGCACTTGCTGGAACGTTCGGTATTTATGGCTTGTTACGTAAAAAAATGCACCTTGATTCTTTTGTTGGTTTATTAATTGAATCAAGCATGATGCTACCGCTCGCGATTGTTTATTGGTTGTTATTTGTTAATACTAATACCGCTAACATGTTTGAAAACAGCTCAAATTTAAACCTGCTATTGATCGCTGCAGGCGTAGTTACTACAGCGCCACTGCTATGTTTTACTGCTGCGGCAAAGAGGTTAACATTATCAACGCTAGGCTTTTTTCAATACATTGGACCCAGTATTATGTTTTTTTTAGCAACCTTCTATTATCAAGAAACATTGCAGCCCGCTAAATTAGTCACCTTTGCTGCTATTTGGTTAGCTTTGGTTATTTATAGCGTAGACTCACTAAAAGCCAGAAATGAAAAACGTAAATTAGCATTAAATGAACGATTAAGTCGTTAATTTTATTGCCGAAATTATATCTAAGGTTGATTAAATACTGGCCTTAAGCCTTTTTATCTGAATAATCTGAAAACTAGAGCCTGCTGCTAGCTTACTTTTAATTTTGATATTACTCTGTAGTTTTTAACTGTTAATAATGCTGTAGACACTATTTAAAAAGACGATGTGATTTAGTTAAGTTAAGTATTGGCTTTAAGCTTTATTGGCAGGGTAATATGAAAACTAGACCCTAATGTTAGCTTACTTTTAATTTTGATCTTACTCTGTAGTTTTTAACTGTTAATAATGCTGTAGACACTATTTAAAAAGACGATGTAATTTAGTTAAGTTAAGTATTGGCTTTAAGCTTTATTGGCAGGGTAATATGAAAACTAGACCCTAGTGTTAGCTTACTTTTAATTTTGATCTTACTCTGTAGTTTTTAACTGTTAATAATGCTGTAGACACTATTTAAAAAGATGATGTAGTTAAGTTAAGTATTGGCTTTAAGCTTTATTGGCAGGGTAATATGAAAACTAGAGCTAGTGTTAGCTTACTTTTAATTTTGATCTTACTCTGTAGTTTTTAACTGTTAATAATGCTGTAGACACTATTTAAAAAGACGATGTAGTTAAGTTAAGTATTGGCTTTAAGCTTTATTGGCAGGGTAATATGAAAACTAGACCCTAGTGTTAGCTTACTTTTAATTTTGATATTGCCTTGTAGTTTTTGACATATAATATTATAAACAATATTCATTCCTAAGCCAGTACCGCCGGAATTTCTTTTGGTGGTGAAGAAAGGTTCAAAAATATTATCTAGCACATGTTGGTTCATGCCATGACCATCATCTTTAAAGACAATAACAACATGACCATCTTGGGTTTTCGTTAACTCGATAGCAATATTGCCTTGTGCTTTATTTTCAAAAGCGTGCTTTAACGCATTCGTGACTAAATTTGTTAGCACCTGCGCTAACGCTCCAGGAATGGTGGTTATTTTCAATTCACTTTCACCGCTATATTGATAACTCACCCTAAAGCGCTTCATTTCTGCCGATAACGTTGACATGACCTCTTCAATATAACTGACTAAATCAATTTCTCGCTCTTCACCCACCATTTGATCTGCTGCGACTTGCTTGAAGTTATTCAACAACTCAATAACACGCTCTAAAGCGTTCGTATTCAAGTTAGAAGCCTTCTCCATACCATTAAAGTAATGTTCCATCGCCGTGCGGGTTAAGTTGCCTGTTTCAAAGTTTTTACGAATCTTTAGGGTACTTTCTAAAGCTGAACTTGTTGATGTTACCGCAATACCAAGTGGGGTATTAATTTCATGGGCAACTCCTGCAGTTAAAGTGCCTAACGACGCCATTTTTTCAGATTGAATTAATTGCTTTTGCATCTTTTGTAAATTTTCGAGCGTACGAGTTAATGTTCGTGTTGTCTGCCTATTTTTAACAAAAAGTACGACCACCAATCCTGAAATCACTACTAACAGGGTAAGAAAGGACGCCATTACAATCAAATAAATTCGCTGTTTATCAATGCGTTCCTCGCGATTATCTAACTCTTGATTTTTTTTATTTAATTGCATGGCTTGAAAACTTATTTGTTGCTGTTGCTGTTGCAAAATATCTTTATTAGTCAATATTTTTTCAGCCATAGCCCTATTTTCTTGTTCTTTATTGACAACCGAGCTTTGCTGGTTCTCTAAGATTGTTTTTGCTACTTTTAACTGGGTTGCTACTTGCTGTAATTGCAGCTCTTTGGTTTTTATCGAGCGTTGCTGTTGTTCAGTATCTATCTTTAGGATATTTAGCTCTTGCTGACGCTTACCTGCCATTTTTTCTTGCTGTGTTAAATTCTTATTTAAGGTATTAAGCTTTTCTTTTGCTGAGGATATTTGATTTTCTTGATCGGTTAACTTTTGGTTCAACCTTGCTTCACGCGCCCTAATGACTTGTAATGCCAACTCTGTTTCTCTATACAAGGTAGCCACCTGAAGTTCAGTCCCCCCTGACAATAATAATTCAGCAGACATCACCAAACCCTCAAAGACAATATTTGATTTATTCACTTCAAAATCTATCGCAGAATTTTCAGCATCGTTAACTAGATTGATCATCACATTATGCTTATCAATACTGTTATCAGTAATCAAAAGTGTGTTGCTACTGCGAAGAATGGCAGCAATATCGGCTATTTCAGTATTGCTATTGGCAGCAGTAAAAAACAAGTCGGTTTGTTTACCCGCTTCGATATTTTTTATGACAATAACTTTGATTGGCTTGTTTCTAATGACACGCTTAGCCAAGGTGTTATTAAGCAAAGCAGCAAAAGTATCATCACCATAAACACCGATAACAAATTGCTGTTTATTATTTTCATTTTGCCAGCTAACATGTTTAATAAAATTGTAAATATAAGCGGCTTTAACTTGCTCACTATCAATTTTCTGGGCAAAAATTGAGCTTGAGGTGCTAATAAAAAAACAAAACAACATCAGCAAAGGTTTGCTCATGAGCATTATTTTTTTCTGCATTTAGTGCACCCTGTTGTTAAAATAGTTTGACCACTTTACTTTTTTTTATAAAAAAAAACACCTATAAGTTAATTCAAGCTCGGCATTACTTTAATATATAAATTTTAACTAAAGCGTTAATCATCAATGCCAAAAAGACTCAATTGATTGCGGCCATTTTCTTTAGCATTATAAAGCGCACTTTCCGCTTGATTCAGTTGTTTAGCAAACGTCTCTTTACTATTACAAACTAAGCCTATGCTGATGTTAAAGGCAATATGGTGCTCTTCAAAAGTTAGCTGAGAAACAGAAATTTCTCGACGAAGATCCTCTAATTTAGTGTAGAGTTGATCCTCATCAGTACCGTACATTAAGACGGCAAACTCTTCACCACCTAAGCGGGCCAGCAAACCTGATCCTAGATGTTTACGCATATATAATGCCAGTACTTTTAAGACATGATCGCCAGCATCATTTCCGTAGTTATCATTGATTTTTTTGAAAAAATCAATGTCGAGCATAGCAACACAATAAGGCATATCTCTTTTAATATATTGCGGCACCAGTTGTTCTGCTTTAGAGAAAAAAGCACGTCTGTTAGGTAAGTCGGTTAAATAATCTACGTTTGCTGCTTTTTGGATTTGTTCAATATTGTTTAAATTCTCAATATTTTGGGTAATTCGACAATAAAACTCTTCTGGGCAAAAAGGTTTACGTAAAAAGTCATCAGCACCATTTTTAATAAAGCGAGCCGAATGCATACCGTTGTCTGCTCCAGATATACCAATAATAGCGAGTTGATCACGACTATAACTTTTACGGATTTCATTGGTTAATTCGATACCGTCCATTATAGGCATTTCCAGATCGGTGATCACCAATTTAATGTCTTTGTGCTGCTTTAAGCGTTCTAGCGCTTGCACACCATCATTGGCTAAATAAACATTAAAGTTGCGGCGTTTTAAGAGCTGAGAAACATAATTTCGTGCCGCTAAAGAATCATCAACTACAAGAATACCTGTGCTGCTGTTGGTTATTTGCCAATGTAAAATACGTTTTAAATAAAGGAAAGCTTGACTATTCTCTTTAGGAATATAGTCAACAACGGGCTGAGCAAGTATTTGCTGTCGAGTAGTCTCATCCATTTTACCTGTCATAACGACACTTGGAATACCATGAGAGAGCACACAAGCTATTGCTTCGCCATTGGGAGCATCTGGTAAGGCATAATCTATAGTGGCTGCAAAAAAATCATTTTTGCCCTGTAAAATATCTTCTACTTCGGCAAGTGTGGTAGCAATAGTTACCTGATAATTTAATGCCTCGCCAATTTGCTTAATAACACGAGCAATAGGCTTACTGTCTTCTACTACAAGTAACTGCATTGACATATAATCTCATACCTTATTTTTATAATGGCATCACATGAAAGAACCAATTATTTTCATGTGATATTAAACGATGGCTTGTAAGTTAGCATAGGCGACCACTAGCCATTTACTACCTACACCAGCAAAATTAACTTGAATACGACTTTGAGCTCCTGAACCTTCATAATTTAAGACAACGCCTTCACCAAATTTAGCATGAACAACTGACTGTCCTAAACTAAAGCCGCTGTTCTCAAAAGTTTCCAGGGTGAAAGTCGAAGAAAACTTGCCTTTAGTTGATGGACGAGTCACTTGGTTTTGTAATCTTATTTCTTCGGTACACTCAGGAGGTAATTCACGTAAAAAGCGACTGGCTTTATGAAATTTTTCTTGTCCATAAAGTCGGCGACTTTCTGCATGACACAAGTATAGCTTATTCATAGCACGTGTCATGCCGACGTAACATAAACGCCTTTCCTCTTCTAAACGACCTATTTCTTCTACTGATTTTTGTGAGGGAAACATTCCCTCCTCTAAGCCGGCAATAAACACTAATGGAAACTCTAAACCTTTCGCAGAGTGCATAGTCATTAACTGCACAGCGGGTTCATAATCATCGGCTTGTGACTCGCCAGCCTCAAGGGCAGCATGTGTTAAAAACGAGGTGAGTTTTGTTTGTTCTTCTATTAACTCTGGGTCCGCTTCGAATGTCTGACAAGCCGTAACAAGCTCATTTAAGTTTTCTATTCTTGCCTCGGCACGTTCACCTTTTTCAGCTTGATACATGGCTTTTAAACCACTGTGATGAATAACATAGTTGGCCTGTTGGTCGAGGTCAAGGTGACTAGAGTCATCTTCGAGAGTGTCGATAATATTAATAAAATTTTGAATGACTTTCGCACTTCGTCCTTTCAATTCATCATTTTTTAGCATGAATTGACACGCTTGCCATAATGTCATTTCTAAACTGCGCGCAGCGTCACGTATTAACGATAGGCTAGTATTACCAACGCCACGTGTTGGGGTATTAATAATACGTTCAAAAGCCGCATCATCATCGCGATTATTTAGTAAGCGTAAGTAAGCAAGTGCATCCTTAATTTCTAAACGTTCAAAGAAACGTTGACCACCGTAAATACGATAAGGTAAGCGACTCTGCAAGAGCGCTTCTTCGAGTAAACGAGATTGCGCATTACTGCGATATAAAATAGCGACATCATCTAAGCTGCCTTCTTTACGCCAATCCGTAATTCGACCTGCAATAAAGCGAGCTTCGTCTATCTCGTTGAATGCGGTATAAATAGATATTTTTTCGCCCGCTTCATCTTCGGTCCACAACTTTTTACCTAAGCGGTTATTATTATTGGCGATAAGTTTATTAGCCGCATTAAGAATATTGGCTGTGGAGCGATAATTCTGTTCTAAACGTATAGTTTTTGTGTCGTCAAATTCATTAAGAAAACGCTGAATATTTTCAATTTTTGCGCCACGCCAGCCGTAAATTGATTGATCGTCATCACCAACAATCATCACCTTACTCGATGCGTTACCTAGAATATTTAACCAGGCGTATTGAATAGCATTGGTGTCTTGAAATTCATCGACTAAAATATGCTTAAAGCGTTGCTGATAATGGGCAAGCAAAACGGGATTATTCAACCATAGTTCATGGGCACGCAGTAATAACTCGGCAAAATCGACTAAACCGGCTCGATCACAAGCTTCTTGATATCCTTGATAAACTTTAACAAATGTTTGCTCAGTGGGATCATCATAAACCTCTATGTGCTGTGGACGAATGCCTTCATCTTTTTTTCCATTGATATACCACTGCATCTGCTTGGGTGGCCAACGTTTTTCGTCAATACCTAACGAACGTACAATGCGCTTAACTAAGCGCAGTTGATCATCTGAATCAAGTACTTGAAAATTCTGTGGTAATTTAGCTTCTTGAAAATGCATACGGAGTAAGCGATGGGCTAAACCATGGAAAGTACCGACCCACATACCATGAACATTACCTTCAACTGTTTTCTCAACACGCACTCGCATTTCTGCTGCGGCTTTATTGGTAAAAGTAACAGCTAAAATACTATGAGAAGAGGCGTTTTCAACTTGCATTAACCAGGCAATACGTTGCACTAACACCCGAGTTTTACCACTTCCTGCGCCAGCTAATACCAACATATTTTGTAGTGGAGCGGCGACAACATCTCGTTGTTTTTCATTGAGTGACTCAAGTAGTTCAGAAACGTCCATAACGGAAAAATAACCTTAGAAAAGTAGAAAGTAAGTATAGATGAAATTATAACAAGTGACACAATTCGCTAATATCTGCTAACTCAATATTAGGTAGAACAGTTAGTGGTTTACCAACGTCATAGCAAGAAATCCATGCGGTTTGGCAGCCTGCATCGATAGCACCTAGAATATCAGAGCGGCCACAATCACCAACATGTAGTAGTTGTGACGGTTTTATTATTAATTTTTCGCAAGCTTCGGCAAACATATCTGCTGCGGGCTTTTGTCGTAGTCGTTGATTTTTATTTAAAGCTGTCGTTGATAAATCACCGGCATGAAATCGATAGCTAAAATAAGCTGAAATACCTATTTTATCTGTATCAACATTGCCGTTACTGATGGCCACCAAGGGATATTTTTTTTGTAGGCTTTGTAATAATTGATGCACCGCTTCTGGCACAACAAAATCGCTGCGTTGTTGGACAAAATAATCTAACGCTTTTTGTGCTTGGTCATTGGCAATGTCATCAGCTAAACCCAATACCTTCATACCTAAGGTGTAAGTGGCTAAACGCATATCACCCATATGGTGTATTAATTGTGGGTTCGCTGCTATAGCTTGCTCGCGAAAAGGCGACCAAAAGCGATAATCAAAAATAATGTTTTTTGTCGCATGAGTGGCAATTGTCTGTAATGAGAAAAGTGCCGAAAAATAAGCAACCATTTTGGCATCTGTTGCCATCATTACCGGATAATTACTATACAGGGTATCATCAAGGTCAAAACTAATGGCTTGGAAAGGGGTTAAGCGACGATAAAATTTCATTGTTTGTGTTATTTATACAGTTGTTGAAAAAGTAATTTTGCCACCAGCTTTCTAAATTGACTAAGCAATAAAGTATCCATGCGTGGATCAAAGTGGTCGGCGTCGGCACTGCTTATGGCTATAAAGCCAATGTCATCATTAATATGGTTTAGCTTAATTAAGACCACAGAGCCTTCTTGATGTTGCGAAAAAATAAGTTCTTGCTCGCTTTTTTGTAAGCGGCCAAAATAATAATCATCTTTGGATAAACGATTATTCATCACCCCTGCACAATCGTTTTTAACGATGCTAGCATGGCTAACCTCAGTATTTTCTTTTAACCAGACTTTTAAACCCGATAATGACAATAATTCAGTGGTGGCTTGGTACAAACAATCAAGCAACTCAGTCGCGGAGCTACAATCTAATAAGCGTAAATATAAGTCGCTATACAAAGCAAAAAGCTGTTCATTATGGTTAGCTATCGCCATAAGTTGAGTGATTTCTTCTTCTAGACCATGAATTTTTTGACGTTGCTGGCTTTGTTGTCTTTGCACTAACGAGACTGTGCCACGATGAACATCGGATAAACGAAGGCTAGTGATCAGCTCAGGATTACGATTAAAAAATTCAGGGTTATCATGTAAGTAATCAACAATGAGATCATCGGTTAAACTTACTTCATCTAATTGTATTGGGGTTGAGTCGTTCAAATTAATTCTCTATATCTTGAATAGTTAAATAAGCTAACTTTATGCCGATTATAAATTTAATTGCCCGTCAAATACATGTACGGCTGGGCCGGTCATTTTGACTGAATTACCCGGTCCTTTCCAATAAATCTTTAACTTACCGCCCGGTAATTCCACCGTAACATCTCGACCTAATTTATTTTGTATTTGGCCAATAACTACCGCTGCACAAGCACCACTACCACAGGCTAACGTTTCAGCGGAACCACGTTCATAAACACGAAGTTTAATATAGTCAGGGGCAACAATTTCCATAAAGCCAACGTTCACTTGCTGGGGAAAGCGTTCGTGATGTGACAAAGCTTTACCTAACGTCTCAACAGGAGCCTCATCAACCGAGTCAACTGTCAACACACAATGTGGATTACCTAAAGAAACCACGCCACACAATACGGTGTCTTCATCACTGCGAAGAATGTAAGTACCTTCTACTTTTTGGGCAGTAAATGGAATTTGGCTTGGTTCAAACTTAGGTGTTGGCATATTCACTGAAACGTTACCATCACGTTCAACAAATAAGGTCATCTTGCCTGACTGTGTCGACACCTTAATTTTATTTTTATTTGTTAAGCCTTTTAAACGCACAAATTTAGCAAAACAACGAGCACCATTGCCACACTGCCCAACTTCACTACCGTCGGCATTAAAGATGCGATAATGAAAATCTAAATCGGGATCGTACGGTGGCTCAACCACTAACACTTGATCAAAACCGACACCGAAATTACGATCGGATAACTGCTTTATTTGCTCATTAGACAAATAAACATTCTGGGTAACATTGTCTAGTACTAGGAAGTCGTTACCTAAACCGTGCATTTTTGAAAAATTAACTAACATTTACTTCCCATATTCAATTTAATACTTATTTTGGTAACAAAGACTCGCCTTGCCATAATTGCTCAAGTGTTTCCCGAGCACGGATCAAATGATTTTTTTCACCATCAACCATAATTTCAGCCGCTTTTGGACGACTATTATAATTTGAACTCATCGAAAAACCATAGGCACCCGATGAACGTATCGCTAAGAGATCACCAGCCACGATACTTAGTTCTCGAGCTTTACCCAAAAAATCACCGGTTTCACAAATAGGACCAACAATGTCGTAAGTTTTTTTACTGGTGACTTCATTTTTTTCAACTTCGATAATCGCTTGCCATGCTTGATAAAGCGACGGACGAATTAAATCATTCATTGCAGCATCAACAATCGCAAAATGCCTATCTTGATTCGTTTTAAGTAATTCAACTTCGGTCACTAAAATTCCAGCATTAGCCATAATGGCACGACCGGGCTCATAAATCAGTGTAATATCACGATCGGCTAACTTATCCGCAATCGCTTTCGCGTATTCGTTAGGGTGAGGTGGTGTTTCGTTGTTATAACATACGCCTAAACCGCCGCCAACATCGATATGTGATAAACTAATATTTACCTCTGCGAGGCGGTCAACAAGTGCGAGTACTCGATCAAGTGCGTCTAAAAAGGGTTGTACTTCAGTTAACTGCGAACCAATATGGCAATCAATACCCTTTACAGCAATATTTGATAAACTATTGGCGTGTTGGTAAAGCTCAAAGGCATCATCAATACTAATACCAAATTTATTTTCTTTTAAGCCTGTCGATATATAAGGATGCGTACCAGCATCTACATCAGGGTTTACTCTTAAAGAGACCGGTGCAGTTATTTTCATCCGCTCGGCTACCTGCTGAATACGCGTTAATTCTGCAGCTGATTCAACATTGAAACAGTAGATACCCTTTTCTAGTGCAAAAGCAATCTCATCTGATTTTTTGCCAACGCCCGAAAACACCACTTTGCGGGCATCACCGCCAGCTTGTAATACACGAGCAAGTTCACCTTTTGAAACAATGTCAAAACCACTACCTAAAAGTGCCATCACGTTGAGTACGGCAATGTTACTGTTGGCTTTCACCGCATAACACACTAAATGTGGTTTATCACCAGCCGCTTGGTCAAACGCATGCCAGTGGCGCTCAATAGTCGCTCGTGAATATATATATAACGGCGTACCATGTTGCTTAACAAGTTGAGTAACGGCACAATCTTCAGCATACAGTGAAGTATTTTTGTAATTGAAAAAATCCACGATTAATTTTCCTGCGATTTTGGTGCTGGTGAGTTTGGTTTTGGCTGTGTATTAGCGTGCTCGGTTTGCTGCTGTACTTTTACTTGCACAGATTTTTGCGTTAGTGGACCTTTAATTCCACATCCACTTAAAAGCACTGGTATAATAAAAAACGCTAAAATAATTGAATTTTGTTTACGCATACTTGATTTATTCGATTTTTTTATCATGATAGACGTTTTATAATCCCATGACCAACAAATAGCTAGCAAAGATGAATAAATTTCATTGCGCTAGAAAAGGAAGCATTAATGAACGACAGCCAATACAATTTACTTGCCGATGAAATTATTCTTCAAATAGAAGAAGCCATTGAAGATTGTGGTACCGACATTGATTATGAAGGTGTGGGTGGCATGCTAACTCTCACCTTTAAAAGTGGTAGCAAAGTCATCATTAATAAACAAGCACCCTTGCAGGAAATATGGGTAGCAACTAAATTTAATGGTCATCATTTTCAGTGTGAAGATAGCCAATGGACAGACAAACGTGGTGGTGGCGAACTTTGGCAATTCTTATCAAAAGCGATCAGTATTCAGGCCGACACCGAAATAACTATTAGCGCAGGATAATTTAATGAGCACAACAACTGTACGCATTGCCACACGTAAAAGTGCACTCGCTTTATGGCAAGCCGAATATGTAAAAGCACAATTAGAGCATTTCCACGCGGGCATTATTGTTGAACTTGTTCCCATGACCACCAAAGGCGATATTATTTTAGATACACCTTTAGCCAAGGTCGGTGGTAAAGGTTTATTTGTTAAAGAACTCGAAGTTGCCATGTTAGAAGACCGTGCTGACATCGCGGTTCATTCAATGAAAGATGTCCCGGTAGAATTTCCTGAAGGGCTAGGTTTAGAAGTGATTTGTCCACGTGAAGACCCCCGTGATGCCTTTGTTTCTAATACCATTAACAGTTTAGCCGAACTGCCACAAGGTGCTGTTGTTGGTACTTCAAGTTTACGTCGTCAATGCCAAATTAAAGCCATGCGCCCAGATTTAGACATTCGTGATTTACGCGGTAACGTAAATACCCGTTTAAAAAAATTAGATAATGGCGAATATGATGCCATTATACTTGCTGCAGCAGGATTAATACGTTTGGCAATGCCTGAACGAATTCAAGAGTTTATTGAACCCGAGGTCATGTTGCCAGCAAACGGACAAGGTGCTGTGGGTATTGAATGTAGAACCAACGATGAAGCCCTTAAAGCTTTACTTGCACCATTAGGTTGTGAAACTACCCGTATTCGGGTGTTAGCAGAACGAGCGATGAACCGTGCTTTAGAAGGTGGTTGCCAAGTCCCTATTGGGAGCTATGCTGTCATTCAAAACAATGGTCAAGTTTTTTTACGTGGTCTAGTGGGAGCAACTGACGGTAGTGAAATACTCACCAGTGAAATAACCGGTGAAAGTAAAGATGCAGAACAACTAGGTAATATACTGGCTGAGCAACTCCTTGAAAAAGGCGCTGATAAAATATTGCGTCAGGTTTATGCACAACAGTAACACACACGTTTTAATCACACGTCCTGAAAAAGCAGGACGTGCTTTAGCGCAACAGTTAAAAAGTATTGGCATTGACAGTCACTGCCAACCGTTCTTTGATTATCAATCACTTGCTTGTAAAATCACCACTAAAAAGCTCATCAAACAATATCCTCAAGCCATTGTTATTTTTGTCAGTGTCGCTGCGGTCGAGTTTGCTCATTGCGCTGTTAATTTTTCTCAATGGCAACAAAAACGCGTGATTGCTATCGGTAGCTCAACACTAAACGCTTTAAAAGCAAAAGGGCTTAGTGCGGTTTCCCCTGAACTTCATACCAGCGAAGGTTTATTAACACTTAATATACTCGATGAAAAAAAAATCAGTGGCGAAACCATTATTATTGTTCGTGGTGACGGTGGTCGAGAGCATATTGCCCAGCAACTCACCTTGCGAGGCGCCAAGGTTCACTATTTAGAAAGCTATAAAAAAGTCTGGCTTACCGTCACGCAAAGACAGGTTCAACAATGGCGAAATCAACAAATAAATTGTATTGTCATCACCAGTAACGCTTTGCTAGAAAGCATAGTACACTTAATAAAGCATTCAGAGAGTTATTGGCAAACCACTTGTTTATGGATTGTCGCTAGTAAGCGCATTGCCGAACAAGCGAAACAACTAGGGTTACTCAATATCATTAATGCTAACGGTGCTAATGATCAAGCCATGCTTAGTGCAATCACTTCATATGGAAAAAATAATGACTGATAAAAAGCTAAACGAGTCAAATACTTCAGAAAAAAAATCGACTGAAAAAAAGTCAGATCAAGGTATTTCAACTTCTATTTCACTAGCATCAGCGACAACGGTATCCTCGAGTGAAGAGCAGAAGTCCCACGAAAAAAATAAAGCCTCAAGTGTGGTTAACGAGAAAAAACCAGCCATTAAAACCTCAGAAAAAAAAGCTAAACCATCGGTGACGAATGATACAAAGGTGAATAAACAAAAGTTATCTAAGACTGCTGTAGTTTCCTTAATCATAGCTTTAGCAACAAGTGTTGGTGTCGGCGGTTTATATTACTGGGATATGCAGCAACAAGCACAGAGCAAGGCAGAATTATTACAACAAACTCAGCAAATTTTAGCTACTAGTGAGCAAAAAACCCAACAAAGTTTGGCCAGTAGTAAGCAAAAAGTTAAGCAGTTATTTGCTCAGCAACAAACCATGTTTTCACAACGTTTAAACCGTGAGATTGCAACAATAACAACAGACAGCCAAGTTAAAATCGCTCAACTTGAAAAGGCTGTTGAACGATTATCACAAAATCAACCCAGTGATTGGTTATTACACGAAGCAGAGTACCTTATTCGTATTGCCACTCGCACGATGTGGCTAGAGCAAGATACAAGAGCAGCAATTGGCTTGCTAAAAGATGCAGATATGCGCCTCAAAGAACTTAAAGATCCGCAGTTTTTACCTATTCGCCAATTAATTCGTCAAGACATCGCACAGTTAACATTAATACCTGTTGTAGACAACGAAGATACCGTTATGACCTTAATGGCGATGAGTCAACAACTGGCAAACTTACCCTTGGCTATGGTTAAAATTCCAGATAATGACAACAAGAGCAGTGATTTCACATTATCTGAAAGCACCAATGATTGGCGAGAAAATCTTGCAAAAACATGGCAAAAAATTCTTGCAGATTTTATTACTGTCCGCAGAAGTAGCGGTAATGTAAAGCCATTAATGTCGCCACAACATCAACAAAATCTTATTGAAAACCTTAGCTTAAAGTTACAATTAGCTCAGTGGGCAGTGACAGAGAAAAAACAGAAAATTTATAATCAAACCTTAAATGACATTCAACTATGGTTAACAGAATACTTTGATATGCAAAAAGTTGAAAATCAAAGCTTTTATCAAGCTATTCAAAAACTAAAAGGTAAGATAATCACTTATGATTACCCCAGTACGCTTTTATCGCTAAAAGCGATGAGTAAAGTGCTAGCAGAAACGCCCTTAAAACCAACACTTGATCAATTAACGCCTCAAGTAATGCCTGATAAATTACACGAGGACAAAGAAAAAGCACTTAATGGCTCATCTAGAGCACTAACTGAAGAAGTTGCACCACAAGAGTCAAAAGTACAGCCTAACAGCACAAATGAGGCCTTATAATGAAAAAATTAATACTGTGGATATTAATATTTTTTGCTGCGGTTGCTATTAGCCCACTGCTAATAAATGAAAAAGGTTATATCTTAATTGCGATGGGCGATTTAACCATAGAATCAACCGTAGTAATGGCATGTATCATGTTAACGCTATTATTTATCGCCTTAGGGTTATCGATGACACTTGTACGTGGCAGTCTACGTTTGGGTTTTGGCAGCTGGAACAAAATTGCTTTTGCTAATCGCCGTCGAGGTTTAAGGGACTTTAATCGCGGTATTGCTGCCTTTATTCTTGAGGACAACCAGCAAGCAGAACATTTGTTTGCTAAAGCGGCTGAACCCTCAAAATTTACTCATACGTCTTATCTATTGGCTGCTGCAGCATCGTCAAAACAATCGCTGCGATCAAACACAAATCACTATCTAGCTTTATTAGCGCAAGAAGACAATGGCGTTAAAGGCTCTGGTTTAGAATCAATACTCGTGACAATTAAATTATTAATCTCTCAGGAAGACTTTCCACAGGCACGGAGTATTATTGATAAACATCACAAACAAATTGGTCATGATGCAAGGTTATTAAGCTTAGAGATCATCTTAAGCTTGCAAGAAAAACGTTTTGATTATGTGATAGAGCAACTTGTTTCAGCCCGTAAACAAAAAGCTATTACAAATGAAAAAATAGCACTATGGGAAGCAAGCGCTTTCTACGGTGCTTTTAATGAAACTATACGCAAAGAAAATAACGATTCATTGGCACAGCGGTGGCATAAACTGACTCGCAAATTAAAACATAATGAAGTTATTCTCTGGGCTTATTGTCGAGTATTAGCCGAGCACAAAATTACTGAGCCACTTAATAAAATATTATTACCCGTGATAAAAAAAGGCGCAGATGATACTTTTTTAAAGAATATTCGCCAGCTACCTATTTTGGCTACTGATGAATTAATCGGTGCCGTTCAAAAACAGTTACATAATGATCCTCACAGCGGAAAATGGTTAAGTTGTTTAGCTAATTTAGCCGCAAAATCTCAACAACTGCCGATGGCAGAAAAAGCCTTTAATAGCCTGATTAATTTAGCAGATACACAATATGATGTTATTGATTTACTCAGTTTTTCTCAAGTATTAGAGCAGCAAGGCGAATATAAAAAAGCCAATCAAGTATTAAATAAAGCTTTAGGTCAAATTGACAATTTTAAGAATAATACCTTAGCTATAAATAACGGAAATGAACAAAAATGAATTTAACAGTCGACTTTAAAAAACCTGAAATTGCCGGTGCTTTTGATTGGCAATTATGCCAAGAAATCAATGTAAAAAACGAGCAAGGCGATATTATTGCTAAAGCTGAAATTGAGCTAATCACCCTTAATAAACACCGAGATGCTGTTGGCTCTTATACTTTATTAGCCAACGAAGATACTGACTGGGAAATTCCACTTAACCTTTATTTTAAAGGTCAAAACCTCGAGCAGGGCTTGTGTGAACAATTAAGCATTACGGCTGAGACCAAAAAAGCTAAAACACATATTTTACTTGAAGCGATCAGTGTTCTGCCACGATATCGTAGACAAGCGATTGGGCAATACCTGCTTAGAGAAATTGTTAAACATCATCAAAAAGCTCAATCTATTACGGTATTAAGCATGCCTATGCATCTCTTTGTTGATGCCGATGAATGTGAGGATGAAGGTATTAAAGCTTATTATCAAGCGGCTGATTTGCAAACTGAAAAAGTAACGATAGATGATCTCACTCACTTTTTTACTAAAAGTGGCTTCGTTGATTTTACTGTCGACGAAAGTTTACTGGCTGAGCCTTTACCCTATCAAATATTTGTAGGTAGCCCACACAGTATATTAAAAGACTCAATCTAAAAATATTTTGAACTTAAACACCTATATCAAAATCAAATAAAAGAGGCCCACTATGTTTAGCATTCACGGAGAATGGAAAATTGAAGTTTGTGGCAATGTTGTTGTGCAATCGTTTTCTAGTACTTGGAACGAAGAGGCTATAATTGCTTATGCTAAAGAGTTTCGTGCTAAAGCAAGCCCCCTTAAAGGTAGCCCTTGGGCTATTGTTTCTTCTTTTGAGGATTGGGAGTTCGGTGTTCCTGCAATTGATAAACATGTCGAAGAACATTGCCAGTGGTTCAAGGATAATGGTTGTAGTAAAGATTGTCATATTTACACAAAGAGCGCTGCCAAAGAAATGCAACTAGAAAGGCTAATACCGCATACCAATGCGTCTTATGAACGGCAAGTATTTACCAATGCTGAAGATGCATCGACTTGGTTGGCGAGTCATGGATTTTTAATTGATAGTTTAAGTATCGATCGAATCACCAATAAATAGCCACTTAATCTAGTCAGTCATTATAAAAAATAAGATAGTCATCAGTACCTACGTCATGATGACTATCTTCACAAAGCCCTATTTAATAAATACTAACGTACTAAGCATTCATTAAATAAGGTTCTCTACCTTGATGTTTGTTACCACGTTTGAATGAACCTTTACCTTTTTTAGCCTGCACCACTTGCAGCTTATAAACTTTCGATGTGACAAGAGCCGCGAAAAAATTATCTTTGATTTTTCCTCGGCCTAAGTCTGTTGCTAAAGTATTTTGCAATACTTGACCCTGCTTATTTTTACTCATTAATTTTTCTCTTCTATAATAAAAGCCATCGGTATGATGGCTTTATCGGTCATTCATTTAAAAACTTTATCTGATATTAAATATAGGCAAAAGCATCAGCAAACATATGTTCAACTAAGGCGCCTTGCGCTAAAAAGTCGGTGCGAACTGCGCCCACCATATCAAAACGCCCTGCCAAATAAATATCATAATCGGCTAAATTTTTAATATCTTTCATCACAACGTGGTGAACCATACCCACTTGTCCTTGCCAGTTATCATCTGGGTTCTCTACAACTGGGTGAAAAGTACCGTTTTGTAAACCTGCAATAATCTTAGCCGTTTTTTCTAGTTCATAACAAGCACTTTGATCACGCAACCCCCAATAAACAGTAATCTTTCGTGATGACCTTTGTGACGCTAACAATTCATACATAGATTTTATATAAGAAAATCCTGTACCACCCGCTAAAAGTAAAAGCGGACGTTCACTTTCACTACGCAGCTGCGCATTACCTAATGGCATTTCAACAGTAACGGTGTTATTGGCTTTAATATGTTCAATAACTTGCATTGGGTAACTGTCAGCACCTGAAGCACCTATTTGTAGTTCAATTAATTCAGCCTTGGGTGCACTGGCAATTGAGAATGGACGTTTATCATCCTCACTCATCACAAAATTTAAGTATTGGCCGGCTTGAAAATCGATTTGCTCACTTGGCTTTAATAGCACTTTATAAACAAACTCTGTCAGAGATGTTAATGATTCTACCTGACACTTAATTTTATTCATTTATTTAAACCTTTCATTATTCAGTTCCTAAAACATGTTCAGGATAACAGTTACTAATTCTTTTTATCAGTTGTTGGAAATATATTAAGTTCATCCCAAATATTATCAACATCTGTTTTAACTTCTTCGCTCATCACAATAGGTTCACCCCATTCGCGATTTGTTTCACCTGGCCATTTATTTGTTGCATCCATACCCATTTTTGAACCTAAACCAGATACAGGAGATGCAAAGTCTAAATAATCAATCGGTGTATTTTCAATTAATACCGTATCTCGACTTGGATCCATCCGCGTGGTCATTGCCCAAATTACGTCTTTCCAATCACGAGCATTAATATCATCATCACAAACAATAACGAACTTAGTATACATAAATTGACGTAAAAAAGACCAAACACCCATCATTACCCGTTTTGCATGTCCAGCATATTGCTTTTTAATAGTAACAATCGCCAAACGATATGAACAACCTTCAGGTGGTAGATAGAAATCCTGAATTTCAGGAAATTGTTTCTGTAAAATAGGCACAAACACCTCATTTAATGCCACACCTAAAATGGCGGGTTCATCCGGCGGGCGGCCAGTATAAGTACTGTGATAAATAGGGTCTTTACGATGGGTAATATGAGTTACCGTCATCACAGGGAAGTTATCAACCTCATTATAGTAACCGGTGTGATCACCGTATGGCCCTTCTGGAGCAACTTCAGCAGGGTCTAGATAACCTTCTAAAATAATCTCAGCAGTCGCAGGTACTTCTAAATCGTTACTAATACATTTAGCCACTTCTGTTTTAGCACCACGTAGTAAGCCAGCAAAAGCATACTCTGACAAGGTATCAGGAACAGGTGTTACTGCGCCTAAAATAGTGGCCGGATCTGCACCTAAAGCAACAGAAATAGGGTATTTTTCACCTGGATGAGTTTGCTTAAATTCTTGAAAATCTAATGCGCCACCACGATGAGATAACCAACGCATAATAATTTTATTTTTACTGATTAATTGCTGTCGATAAATACCTAAATTTTGACGTTCTTTATGAGGACCTCGTGTAACCGTTAACCCCCAAGTAATTAAAGGAGCAACATCTCCTGGCCAACATTTTTGAATAGGTAGTTTATTTAAATCTACATCGGCACCCTCAACAATAACTTGCTGACACAACGGCTTTTTAATCATTTTTACCGGCATATTTAGGACTTGCTTATAAACCGGAATTTTACTAATCGCATCACGAAAACCTTTAGGAGGTTCAGGCTCTTTTAACATGGCAAGTAATTTACCAACATCACGTAAAGCACGTACATTAGGTTGTCCCATAGCCAAAGCAACACGATCAGGCGTACCAAACAAATTAGTTAGTACTGGCATCCCATGTGGTACACCATTTTTGTCAACGGGGTTTTCAAATAATAACGCTGGCCCCTGAGCACGTAGCGTACGGTCACTGATTTCGGTCATCGTTAAATCTGTAGAAATAGGCTGGGGAATACGCTTGAGCTGGCCTATTTTTTCTAACTGTTTTATAAAATCTCTTAAGTCACTATATTTCATAAATTTAAATCACTCTTCCACTTAATAGTTTGACAATGTTTTAAGCAAAAACGCCAGCTGTTATTGCTAACGCTGGCGTTTATGTACAGGATCTCGCAATCACACAGATGTGCATAAGCGACCAATAAACTATTTACGTTTCATAGAATCAAAGAATTCGTTATTCGTTTTAGTCATTGCTAGTTTATCGATAAGAAACTCAATTGCACCGACTTCGTCCATTTCATGAACGATTTTACGTAAAATCCACATTTTCTGTAATTCTGCAGGTTTAGTGATCAATTCTTCACGACGAGTACCACTACGATTAATATTAATCGCCGGGAAAACGCGCTTTTCAGACACTTTACGAGAAAGGTGTAATTCCATGTTACCGGTACCTTTAAACTCTTCGTAAATAACTTCGTCCATTTTAGAGCCGGTTTCAACTAGAGCTGTCGCTATAATCGTTAAACTACCACCGTGCTCAATATTACGCGCGGCACCAAAAAAGCGTTTTGGACGGTGTAAAGCATTGGCATCAACACCACCGGTAAGAATTTTACCTGATGATGGAATAACCGTATTATAAGCTCGAGCTAAACGTGTGATTGAGTCAAGTAAAATAACAACATCTTTTTTATGTTCAACTAAACGCTTCGCTTTTTCAATAACCATTTCAGCTACTTGTACATGGCGGTTTGCTGGTTCATCGAACGTTGATGCAATAACTTCGCCTTTTACCAAGCGCTGCATCTCTGTTACTTCTTCTGGACGTTCATCGATAAGCAATACCATTAACTCGGCATCAGGATGGTTATGAGCAATACTTTGCGCAATATTTTGTAGTAATAATGTTTTACCCGCTTTCGGTGGAGCAACAATTAAACCACGTTGCCCTTTACCAATTGGAGAAGCCAAATCTAAAACACGTGCGGTAATATCTTCAGTTGAACCATTACCGCGTTCCATAATTAAGCGTTCATCAGGATGAATTGGGGTTAAATTTTCAAAGAGTATTTTGTTGCGAACATTTTCTGGCTTGTCGAAATTAACTTCTGCTACTTTTAATAACGCGAAATAACGTTCACCTTTTTTAGGTGGACGAATTTTTCCGTGAATAGTATCTCCGGTACGCATACTGAAACGGCGAATTTGACTCGGTGAAACATAAATATCATCAGGTCCCGCTAGGTATGAGGAGTCTGAAGAACGCAAAAAACCAAAGCCGTCTTGTAAAATTTCTAGAACACCGCCACCAAAAATATCATTATCGTTTTCGGCATGGGCATTTAATATAGCAAAAATTATGTCTTGTTTACGATTGCGGCCTAAATTATCAAGCTTCATAGATGCGGCAAGCTCGACAAGTTCGCTTATTGGTTTTTCTTTAAGTTCGATCAGGTTCATAGTGGGGTTCTTTAACTATTTATATTGAAGTGAGTTTGCCTGTTGGCATCATTGAAATTGGAGTTTGGTTTGAAATGTGGTTCATTAGAAAGCTAAATTTAGCACTAAAATTTAATCAGGTAAAGGATCAAAATTTGATCTATGGCTTTCTTCTTTAATTAATAAGCTAATATATACAAAAAAGGCTCGTAAATACGAACCTTTTTTTGAAAACTTATAAATTATTATCAATAAACTCTTTTAATTGAGTTTTAGATAATGCGCCGACCTTAGTATCAGCGACTGCGCCATCTTTAAATAACAATAACGTAGGAATACCACGAATACCGTATTTAGGTGGAGTAATTGAATTTTGATCGATATTTAATTTACCAACAGTTACTTGACCTGCATATTCTTCTGCAATGTCATTTAATAAAGGTGCAATCATTTTACAAGGACCACACCATTCAGCCCAAAAATCGACTAATATAAGGCCTGAGGCGGTAATTACGTCAGTATCAAAACTGTCGTCTGTTAACTGAACAATTCTATCGCTCATTTCTATCTCCGTTAAATGGTGGCATTATGCCAATTGATAGGGATTATAACGCCATCATTATGAATTACCAACTTTGATCTTATAACTGTTGGCTATTTCTAACATTAATTGAGTATTTATGAATACATTTACTCGATACCGTTTTTTATTAACTATATAACCTGTTAAGCTGTGCGCATGAATAAAACACACTTAACTGAAACTAAGTTCTCTGAACTTAACCTCGACACTAAAGTTGTCGCAGGTCTTGACGCTATGGGCTTTGAGTATTGCACTTCAATTCAAGAGCAATCTTTACCCATTTTATTGAAAGGTACTGATATTGCAGGCCAAGCACAAACAGGCGAAGGTAAAACAATCGCCTTTTTAGCTGCAACCTTTCATCACTTATTACAAAAGCCAGATCCAAAGCATAATCAACCTCGTGCCTTAATCATGGCACCAACACGTGAATTAGCGGTACAAATTCACCGTGATGCTAAAGAAATGGCAAAAAGCACCGGCTTACGCTTAGGCGTAGTTTATGGTGGTGAAGGCTATGAAAGCCAGCGCTTAGAGCTTGAAGCTGGTGTAGATATTCTTATTGGTACCTGTGGTCGTTTGCTCGATTACATGAAACAAGGTATTTATAACCTAAACAATATTGAAGTTGTTGTGCTTGATGAAGCCGACCGAATGTTTGATCTAGGTTTCATTAAAGATATCAGATATATGTTTAATCGTATGCCTGCCGCCACAGCACGTTTAAGCATGTTATTTTCAGCAACCTTATCTTTTCGTGTAAAAGAACTTGCATTTGAACACATGAATGAGCCAGAAAGTGTTGAAATCGCGCCAGAACAAAAAACAAACACTCGAATTTCTGAAGAATTATTTTATCCTTCTAACGAAGATAAAATGGCTTTGTTACAAACATTAATTGAAGAAGAATGGCCTGAAAAAGCGATCATCTTTGCCAATACCAAGCATGTTTGTGAAAAAGTTTATTCACATTTAGAAATTGATAACATCCGCGTTGGTTTATTAACTGGCGATGTACCTCAGAAGAAACGTTTAAAAATTCTTGAACAATTTAGTGCCGGTGAATTAGATATCTTAGTTGCCACTGATGTAGCCGCGCGCGGTTTGCATATTCCTAGCGTAAGTCATGTATTTAATTATGATTTACCTGATGATTGTGAAGATTATGTACATCGTATAGGCCGTACTGGCCGTGCTGGTGCAACAGGTCATGCTATTAGTTTCGCATGTGAAGGCTATGTTTTTAACTTACCTCCAATCGAAACCTATATTGAACATGCCTTGCCGGTAAGTAAATATAATCAAGATGCATTATTAACTGATTTTCCTACTCCTAAGCCTCGTCCTCGTCGCCATAAGCCTCAAAATGGTGGACAAAATCGTGGCAGAACGGGTGGAAACAACCAGCGTCGCCACTAGATGACTATGACGATCACCCATACTGAGATTTCCACACCTCTTTATGCGGTGATCGATTTAGGTTCAAACAGCTTTCATATGTTGATCACCCGACAGCTAGCCAATAGCGTTCAGGTGGTTGATAAAGTTAAACGTAAAGTTCGTTTAGCCTCCGGTTTAAATTCAGACAACCAACTAAGCCAAGCCGCAATTGCCCGAGGCCTTGAATGTTTAAGCTTTTTTGCTGAACGGCTGCAAGATATCCCTCAAAAAAACGTCCGTATTGTCGCGACTGCAACCCTGCGTCTTGCTAAAAATCGTGAAGAATTTTTAACACAAGCTAATAAAATTTTGGGACAAAAAATAAAGCTACTCAGTGGCAAACAAGAAGCCAAAAATATTTATTTAGGGGTAGCACATACCAGTTGTGGCGCTAAACAACGCTTTGTAATTGATATTGGCGGCGCAAGTACTGAGCTTATTTTAGGTGATGGTTTTGAAACTAAGCAAGTCGAAAGCTTAAATATTGGCTGTGTCACTTTTAATAGCGGTTATTTCTCTGATAATAAATTAACGGCTGAAAATTTTACTCTTGCTATAGCTGCAGCAAAAAAAGTAATCTTTCCTTTGGTCGAGCGTTTTAAAGAAACGGGTTGGAAGTTAGTGTTAAGTGGCTCTGGCACCATGCAAGCCCTGACAGAAATGCAACAATTTAACCATAAGAGCACTGGTGTTAATCTGCTTTTTTTACAGACTGTTCAACAACAGTTAATACAATGTAAAACAATCAGTGAAATTAAGATTGCTGGGCTTAGCCAAGAAAGATCGCCCGTTATAGCCAGTGGCGTCGCTATTTTAATTGCCGTCATTGAAAGCTTTAACATTGAAAACATTCAGTTATCAAGTGGTGCTTTACGTGAAGGTTTACTTTACAGCATGCTGCCTAAAAAGGTAGATATGAGTATCCGTCAAAGTACGATTAATTCTCTCACTGAAAAATTTCATATTGATAATCAACATTCTGCACGAATTCAAAAACAAGCGACAAGTTTATTTCACACCTATAAAGAAACTTGGTCATTAGATGAAGAAAACAGCTTAGCATTATTAAATGCTGCCTGTGAATTACATGAAATTGGTTTGTTATTAGAATTTAAGCAGCATCAGCAGCATGGTGCCTACATATTACAACACGCTGACTTACCTGGGTTTAATCAAATTGAACGACAATTACTAGTCACCTTGGTCAGGTTACACAAAGGTGATATTGATGTCGATTTGCTAGAAAACCAAACGGCAGTAAATTTTCAGCAAGCCAGCTACCTGTTAGTTATTTTACGTTTAGCCATCATTTTATGTCGACGTCGCAAAGATGATGCTTTACCCGAATATCAAACCACTATTATTAAAAGTACCCGTGATGACATTATCAATTTATGTTTACCGACGACTTGGCTTGCTGCACACCCACTTATCGCTGACGAACTGCTCCAAGAAAGTGCTCACTTAACACAGCTTCATTTATCACTTAACATATTTTGTGAGACTCAAGAAGCCCTTAAATAACCATTCATTTATTGTTTGATATCTACTCTGTGAAGCTCAATAACATAGTTAAATATCAATATTTAGTGATGATTAACTATTGGTTTTAGATGCCCAAAGATTGGTAAAAATAACAATACTGCCACCAATCACCATCATAAGCGTTATTTGTTCACCTAAAAGAAAATACGCAGCTATAGAACCGTAGATAGGCTCTAAACTTACCGCGATACTTGCTGTTTGCGCTTTAACTACCTTTAGAGAATGATTAAATAATGTATGAGCAACTGCCGTAAAAAGAACACCTAAAATAATTAATACCGACAGCTGCTGGTAAGATATGGTGATCGGATATAAAAACATTAAGGGTAATAAACATACCGTAGCACAGGCGTTTTGATAAAAGGCCACTTTTTTAGCCGATGTTTTGGCAACAAACTTTCGATTTAACAGTGTTAATAAAGCAAAACTCATTGCCGATGTCATTCCCCATATAACACCATCGATATCCCCTGCACTTAAATGGTCAAGTGGTAGAATAAATAAGATACCAACAACCGTGAGTAAAGCTTGCAATAACGCCTTATAATGGAATTTTTCTTTAAACAACATAGGTTCGAGAAAACTAACAAAGACAGGAAAAGTTGCAAAAGTGATCAAGCCAATTGCGACACTTGATACCTGAATAGCATAAAAGAAACTCCCCCAATGAAAAGCTAAAACCAAACCGGTAAAAGCAAGCGGCAATAGTAGTGACTTTTCAACCCTTAGAGACTGCTTTCTAATCAGTAAAACAAAAATCGCAATAGTTGCCGCGGCAAAAGCAGCACGGCCAAAAACAATATGGCTGGCTGGCATATTTAGCCACTTAGCAAAAAGACCCGATATAGCGAAAAGTAACACCGCACTATGCAGTGAAAATAATGACTGTTTGTGACTGGGCATTAATGCTCGACTTAGTAAAATTAAACAAGCTATCCTACCAGCTAAAACACCTGAGCTAATAGAATAAGTCGTTTGCCTATATATTTTTACTATCTACTTATAGCATTGCAAAGTAAGATTTTTACAATCAGCGCCCTTAAGATCGGGCGATAACATTATTGTTCCTTTAACCAGTAAGCCACTTTTTTAGCAAAGTAAGTTAAAATACCATCGGCGCCCGCACGTTTAAAAGCGAGTAACCCTTCCATAACACAAGGTTTTTCAGCTAACCAGCCATTTTGAATGGCTGCCATGTGCATTGCATATTCGCCACTCACCTGATAAGCATATGTTGGTACTTGGAAAGTATCTTTTACTCGGCGCACAATATCTAAATAAGGCATACCCGGTTTTACCATGACCATATCTGCACCTTCGGCGATGTCTTGAGCAACTTCATGTAATGCTTCATCACTGTTTGCTGGGTCCATTTGATATGAGAATTTATTACCGCCTTTAATGTTACTTGCAGAGCCAACAGCATCACGAAAAGGACCATAATAATTAGAAGCATATTTTGCTGAATAAGCTAAAATTCGCGTGTTTACAAAACCATGTTTTTCTAATTCTTGACGAATTGCCCCAACACGACCATCCATCATATCTGAAGGGGCAACCACATCGGCACCCGCTTGAGCATGAGACAACGCCTGCTTAACTAAAATTTCTTTGGTAATGTCATTTAATACGTAACCCTCATCTTTACCCTTTATGCCAAGAATGCCATCTTGTCCATGGGTCGTAAAAGGGTCAAGAGCAACATCGGTTATTACCCCTAATTCAGGAAACTTTGCTTTAAGAGCACGAACAGTACGTTGAGCTAATCCTTCAGGGTTATAGGCTTCTTCAGCCATTAATGACTTTTTATTTGCTGGAGTGACAGGAAATATAGCAATGGCAGGAATACCTAAATCAACCAGTTCTTGCGCTTCTTCTAATAATAAATCAATACTTACACGTTCAACTCCAGGCATAGAAGCTATAGCTTCGCGCTGATTTTCGCCATCAAGAACAAAAACCGGATAAATTAAATCATTAACGGTTAATTGATTTTCTGACATTAAGCGACGCGAAAAATCATCACGGCGCATGCGGCGCATTCTGCGGGCAGGAAATTGCCCAAAAGCGTTACTCATAAAATTTTCCTATATAAATAAAGTTGATAAGTTAGCGGTTAACTATCGCTAGCTTTGACAAAGTCTTGTTGTCTCACTTGATTGCGGCCATTATGTTTTGCTTGATATAAGGCTTGATCTGCTGCGGCAAAGAGATGCTCGGCTTGAACATCTTTTTGTTGTAAATAAGTGCTAACGCCACAGCTAATGGTTAGACTTATGATAGTGTTATTGTAGCTAACCTGACAGCTAGCAATACTTTCCCTTAATTCTTCAGCCAGTGCTAATGCCCCTTGGCTATCTGTTTCAGGCAAAATTAAACAAAATTCTTCACCGCCATAACGACAACTGATGTCTGCACTTCTTCGCAAGCAACTTTTAATGCAAGCAGCCACTACGATTAAACATTCATCACCGGCTAAGTGACCATAAGTATCATTCACTTTTTTAAAATGATCTATATCAATAATCACTAAGCTCAAGGGCGTTAAGTTACGGCGACTACGTCGATATTCAGCGAGTATTTTTTGATCATAAAATCTCCGGTTATACAAACCGGTAAGGTCGTCTAACGTATTCTTTTCTTCTAGCTCTTTATTAACTTCTTCGAGTTCTTGCAAAGCAATATTGAGCTCTAAAGTACGCTCTTGTACTTTACTTTCAAGCTCATCGTTATCTTGAACTTCATTTTCAACGTGCTGATCTGCTGCATTGCTAGCAAGAGAGTTTTTAGTGTTTTTATCTTGTGAAAATACTAAAAACGCCATAAAGAGAGCCATAATTAATAACAATAAGGTCATCGATGAAAATAGCATAACCAACTGAATTATCGATAAAATTACCACTAATATTGTAACAATAAAAAGGTAAGAAGTTGACCGATTAAAGAGTGAGATCATTAACACTCACCTAAGTTGAAAACTTTTCGCGCATTTTCACTGGTGGCATTAATAATGTCGTCGCTATGGCATTGGTACAATTGAGCAAGCTTTTCTATGACGTAAGGTAAATAGCTTGGTTCATTGCGACTGCTTTTGGGTTTAGGCTTAATGCTTCTAGGTGTTAAATATGGCGCATCTGTTTCAATCATCAACCTATCTAATGGAATTGATGGAATAAGCGCTTGTAATGGTTCTCCACGACGTTCGTCGCACACCCATCCGGTAATACCAATATACATACCAGCTGATAAGCATTGATTTAACTCATTTTCATTACCGGTAAAGCAATGAGAAACCATAGCAGGCACAGTGTTTAAATAAGGAGATAGTAATTGAAACCAGACAGGGAAAGCATCCCGTTGATGTAGAAAAAGTGGTAATTGAAGTTCTGCAGCTAATGATATTTGTTCAGCAAACACTTTTTTTTGTTGCTTTGGCGTAGAAAAATTACGGTTAAAATCTAAGCCACATTCACCAATCGCTTTTACCGCTTTATTTTTAGCTAATAATCGAATGTCATCTAAATAGTTATCACTGACATTATCGGCATCATGGGGATGTATACCCGCTGTGGTATAAAGATAATCTGGATATTGTGCAGATAATTCTAAAGCTTTATGACTTTCAGCGATATTAGTTCCGGTAACTAACATCGCCCTAATACCGGCAGATTTAGCCCGCGCGATTAATTCATCACGGTCTTTATCAAAACGTGCATTCGTTAAATTTACACCAACGTCTATCATATTATATTATTTAATTCGCTTTACACGGATAGCTCTATTGGTATTGATTTTTTTCAAAAAAAATGAACCTAACATGCCTGCAGATATTTCGACATTATCTTCTTTTTTCAGTCGCAATGTAATAGTGTCATTTTGTTTCCACACTTGGCCATTCTCGAAATGTATTGTTAATTTTTTTCTAATGCTTTTATTGATTTTTGCAACGGTATAAATGACTTTTTCTAAATTGTACCCACTGTCTTGTTGTTTTTTCTTCTCAATTTTATCACCACCAAAACGTGCTTCTTTTTGAACTTGTGTAGGAGATTCTTTTATTTCGACTGTATTTTTAGAAGTAAGTGATAATCTATCAAAACAGCTTAGGCGCGATAAATCATCTTGAACTTTAACACATTGCTCTAATTCATTACTTAATGTTTTAGCATAGCTACTGGTTGAAAAAACAAGCAATATGGTGATTAATATACCAATCTTTTTTAGCATTATTCAGTTTCCTTGTATTGATGATCAGTTTGTTTTTTCTGGTAAATAGACGCTATAAAAACGCCTAATTCAAATAATAACAGCATGGGTACTGCCAATAATGTTTGTGAAATAATGTCAGGCGGTGTTAACAACATACCAACCACAAAAGCACCAACAACAACATAGGGTCTTTTTGCACGCAAACTGTCGGGATCCGTAAAACCGGTCCAACACAGTAAAATAATAACAATGGGTATTTCAAAAACTATCCCAAAGGCAAAAAATAATTTTAGAACAAAATCTAAATAACTGGTAATGTCAGTGGCAATATTTACCCCTTCAGGGGCTACAGAAGTAAAAAAAGCAAAAATTATTGGGAAAACCACATAATAGACAAAAGCAATACCCCCATAAAATAGCAAAGTGCTGCCGAACATCAGTGGAATAACTAAGCGTTTTTCATTCTTGTATAAGCCAGGCGCGACAAAAGCCCAAATTTGATAAAGAATAAAGGGCATGGCAATAAAAATAGAAAGTACCATGGTTAATTTAAAAGGAGCAAAGAAAGAAGAGGCAACATCGGTTGCGATCATTTGTCCCCCTTCAGGTAAGGTTTCCATTAAGGGTTTAGAAACATATTCATAAATTTCATTAGCGAAATAGAATAAGCCTAAAAAGACAACCAAAACGCCTACCACAACGTTCAACAATCGGCTGCGTAATTCGAGTAAATGATCAAATAAAGTATAACTACTTGCTGGAGATGGATTCATGGTGTTACTTTTTATTTTCTTGTGAAGATGAAAGGTTAGCAGTGACTGCTGCTTCTTCAGTCACCTTATCATTTTTTTCAATATTTTCTGAGACAATACTTTGTGAGTCAACTTTTTCAGGCTCTTTATCTAATTGATAAGGACGATTGACCATCTCAGCAGCTTCTTTTAATGTTTTTAATGATTCAGCAATCTCAGGTGATAGATTTTTCATATCCGCTTGTTCAGCTTTCTTCAAATTAGCATGTAATTCTTGTATGCGTAATTCTTCGGTAAGCTCGGTTTTTACACTATCACTAAATTTACGAACACCACTTATCCAACCGCGCACCGTTCTAATCGCAACAGGTAAGCGTTCTGGACCTAAAACGATCATACCTATTATCGCAATCAGCGACAGCTCCCAAAAGCCAATATCAAACATCGCTTACGCCTGATCTTTTTCTTTTGTTTTTACTTTCTCTTCGGTGTCGGTAGTAACAGACTTATCAGCAATATTTTCTGCACTTTCTTCTTCCTTTTTAGCGTTACTATCTGTCATAGCATTTTTAAAACCTTTAACCGCAGAGCCTAAATCTCCACCTAGATTACGTAATTTTTTTGTACCAAATAACAACACTATAATGACCGCAACAATTAATAATTGCCAAATACCCATATTTCCCATGATAAACCCCTATTATTTACAATGGATTCATTATAAAGTTTTAAAATGAAAAATCATCCTTTGATAGACAAAATAATGCGATAGGACAAACTTTGCAGAAAAAGCACCTTATTTATCTGAGTTGCTTGTTGATGATCAGCATTACCTTCACTACTTTTCAGAGTAATGCTAGACAAGATCAAAACATGGACAGTGACACTGAAAAGCAAATAGTAAAACCT
Source organism: Colwellia sp. MB3u-55 (assembly GCF_014076785.1). Classification (NCBI taxonomy): domain Bacteria; kingdom Pseudomonadati; phylum Pseudomonadota; class Gammaproteobacteria; order Alteromonadales; family Colwelliaceae; genus Colwellia; species Colwellia sp. MB3u-55. The sequence goes on along the minus strand of NZ_JACGUS010000120.1, from coordinate 75,385 downwards.
ATCAAACATCCACAAAGGCATGTTGTGCCCACTCTTGTGCCCGATGACTGGGGTCAAGACGTACACGACACCATCGCTAATTCCGTTTATCAATCGGCTACTTGGTTTGATAGTTTTTTTACCGATATTGATAGCCAACAAATTGAACCTAAAGCAACAGCCAAAATACGTTTTGGCTGGATACCCAAAGCACGTCATTTGGCGGAGCTTGACTCTCGTTTTCGATTAAAAATAAAGTTACCTCACTTTAAAGACAAGATGAGCTTGATTCTTTCCGATGAGGATGACGTTGAAGATGGCCAATTACCCCTCGATGGCATCGGTACTCAGCCAGAAATAAATGAAGAAAGCTTTGCCGCGGCCTTACGTTATGTGGTTAAAAAGAAGAGCGATAGCTTAGTCGATACTCGATTAGGAATTTCAGGCGGTGATATTTTTATAAAGATACGTAAGCGCAAGTTGTATACCTTCAATGAAAAGCACGGTTTTAAAGTTGAACCTTCAACGTATTACTTCTTAGGTGATGGTCTTGGAGCCAAGTTATTTCTTGAATATAATTATCAATATAATGAAAAATCACAATACAGGGTCAATTATACTATTCGCGGCTCTGAATCATTTAGTGGCATCCGATGGAAACACGGCTTTTATCAATTAAACCAATTAGATTCAACAACAGCCTCCGTTGTTGGTTTGCAAGTTGAAGGTGAGCGTAATGGTCAATATGGTTTTTTTACCGACAAATATACACTGAGTTATCGTTATCGATTCAATGCACTAGAAAAATGGTTGTTTTTTGAAGTAGAACCATTTTTAGAGTGGTCAAAAGAGGATAACTACACCACCACACCCGGAATTGCGCTACGCATCGAAGGTTTTTTTAGTAAAATATGATTAATTGTTAAAGAAAAATTAGGCACTAACTTTAACGATAACCTCACTTTCGGTTATTATTCGTGGCATTTTTATTGGTCGACTAATATGAAAGCCCTGACCAAATTCACAACCGGCGTTCTGTAACTTTTTCAACATTTCCTCTGACTCGATTCCTTCAGCGACTAAATGGTAGCCAAAGTTACTGCCCAAATCATGCAAAGCCTTCACTAACGACAGATTTTTATTATTAGTATTTAGCGTACGAACAAAACTTCTGTCTAATTTGATAAATTCAAACGGGTAGTTGTGTAAGAAGTTTAATGACGATGAACCCGCGCCGTAATCATCTAGAGCGAGTTTAACCCCAAAATCTTTTAATCGACGTAAGTTCTTCAGGGCTAATTCACTTTGTTGGGCAAATGCAGATTCATTAAATTCAAGAATTAAACGGTGAGGCTCTATAGCTGCGTCTTTAATTTGTTTGATCAACTTATTGAGCTGATTCGCTTGAACTAAATGACGTCCCGATAAATTAATACCAATAAAAGCATTAAAATACTCAGTATTTTGTTGCCAGCTTTTTAATTGTTGACTAACTTCTTTAATAACCCAAGCTTCGATGTCTAATATCATGCCAGTTTCTTCGGCCATATATAAAAATTCGCTTGGCGTTAATAAACCTTTAGTTGGATGCTGCCAACGTAATAAGGCTTCAAAACCAATGGTATTCGTTAACGTTAAGTTGGATATTTGCTGATAATGCAGTTCAAATTGACTCTCGGTAATAGCAATTCGTAATTCTTGCTCTAAAGTCATACTGGCTATCAGTTTTTCTCGCATGCTTTCATCAAAAAAGACATAACGACCACGACCTAAGTTTTTAGCTTGGTACATAGCGGCATCAGCATCACGTAAAATTTCATGAGAATCCTTATAATGACTGCTACATTGCGCAATACCTATACTGGCATTCGAGTAAAGTGTATGACCACCTAAACTGAAGGGTTTGGCAATAGCGGTAATAATGCGAGAGGCAACTTCTTCAATATCATATTGACATTGTAGTGAATCAAGCAAAATAACAAATTCATCTCCCCCTAAACGCGCTAAAATATCATTATCTCTAACACAGTCTTGTAATCTTAGTGCTATCTCAATAAGAAACTCATCTCCAGCATGATGTCCCAATGTATCGTTAATCATTTTAAAGCGATCTAAATCGATAAATAACACCGCAAAGCGTTGATCTGGATGACGCTTTAAATGTCGTAATGCATAGCTCAATCGGTCTGAAAACATCGCTCTATTGGGTAATTTTGTTAGGCCGTCGTGATGTGCTTCATAGTAAAGTTGCGCTTCTGCTTTTCGTCTCTCATCAATTTGCATACGCAAATTTAAATTACTCGCTTGTAACTCTTGGGTACGTTGATTAACCGTATTTTCTAATTTTTCATGGTGTTTTTTTATTTCGGCTTGCGAACGCTTACGTAAAATAGCGGTATCAACGTGCTGGCTAATAAAACGTATTAAAGTTAGGTCACTTTGTTGATAGGCTTGCGAATCTTGGTAATGCTGAATAGCTAAAATGCCGAATATCTTACCGTCTTCCATTAATGGAGCAGCAAGCCATGCTTGTGGCATTTTATTTTTAGGATAATCTATCGTCAGCGCTTCACTCGTTATTTCGCCTTGCTCAGATAAATAAAAGACTTCATCTTCGGTAATTAATGTCGGTGCAACAGCATTCATCGCTAATTCTGTCAGCCCAAAGCCTAACATTCGAGGCAGAGGTGTATGCACTTTTTCATCGTCATAATAGGGAAAAGTCACAATAGAACTATCTTTGTTATCACCCGTGTCTAACAAGGCAATATATAAGTTTTTTGCTGGTAATAAAGTATTGATTTCTTGATGGATAGCTCGATAGAAGCAATCAATATCTTGTGAATTAGCCGTAATTTCTGAAATTGATAGTAAGGCTTTATGCATTTTTACCGCTTTCTTACGCTCAGCAATTTCAACTTGTAGCTGCTTATTCATTTCGGTTAGCGTTTCAGTACGCTGTAAAATACTTTGCTCTAGTAGTTCACGACTACGTACACGATCAATAGCGGTCACTAAATGCAAGGCAATAAATTCAAGCAACTGACAATCATATTCATCAAAGTAAAGTTTATCATCGTAACTTTGTAATGCCAGAACACCAATAACCTGACTGCCACGTCTAAGGGGAACACCAAGCCAATCAACACAGGATGAACCATACAGAAAAATATCAACTGATTTTGCTAATGCGAGGCGTTCTTTAGCCGAGCAATGCATCGGCTTTTCACTTTCAAAAACCATACCTGTTAAGCACTTTCGCCAGTCAGCAACTTTTAAATGATCATGTAAACGAATTTCTTCAGGGTTGTGGCAATGAGCAAGCTCAAGGTTATCTTTTGAATTGATCAGGGTGATATGAAAACTATCGGTAATTAGTAATGTTTTAATCACCGATTTAAGCTCAGCATAAAAGGCTGCCATATCGGTTACTGTGCTTGCCAATTCAGACAACTGCAACAAACCCGACTGCATGGTTTTAACCTGCCGATACTTTTTAAGTAGAGACTTTAATTTGGGAAGCTGACGTAATGCCAGAATGTCTTCCTTTGCCTTTAATTCCGTCAAGGCGATTCCATAATTAGTTATTAGTATTATTTTTAAGCGGTTAGTCTACCAAATTAATACCACTTGGCTAGTACCTTATTTGAATTGATAAGATCAATACAGTATATGCCTATTTTTTGTACACTATAATTTACGAGTTACGCAACGTTTACCGAAAAGAGATGAAAGACCGTTAATGATTAACATAAGCAAGCTAGTATCAGTGCTCAAAAGAGAAAATCTACAAAAAGCAGACATAAAAAAACCGACATAAATCGGTTTTTTTTTGGTACAGACATGATCCAATAACTAAGCAGCCATTGAACCTTTAAGTTTATTAAGGGCATTTTTTTCTAGCTGTCTGACACGCTCTGCAGAAATATGATACTTGTTAGCTAAATCTTGTAACGTCGTTTTATCTTCAGTTAACCAACGGGTTCTTATAATATCTTGGCTGCGTTCATCAAGAATGACTAAAGCATTAGATAAACGCTTATTAGCATGAGAAGAGTGATCTTCATCTTCAACCTGAACAGCGAGATCTGACTGATGATCTTCAAGATATAAGGCTGGAGAGTAACCTCCACCAGCAGAATTATCAACATCGTCAGATGACAGCTCAAAAGCCTGATCTTGATTACTCATTCTAGATTCCATCTCTAAAACATCTTTAGGCGTAACACCTAGAGTCTCTGCAACATTATTAATTTCGTCGTTACTGAACCAACCTAAACGTTTTTTGTTTTTACGAAGGTTAAAAAACAATTTACGTTGTGCCTTGGTTGTTGCCACTTTAACAATACGCCAATTACGTAACACAAACTCATGAATCTCAGCTTTTATCCAATGAACAGCAAACGACACTAAGCGTACACCCACTTCCGGGTTAAAACGCTTAACAGCTTTCATTAAACCAACGTTACCTTCTTGAATTAAATCAGCTTGAGGTAAACCATAACCTGCATAACCTTTTGCTACATGAATAACAAATCGTAAATGCGACATAATAAGCTCTTGTGCCGCTTGTAAATCATTTTCTGAATATAAACGAGTGGCGAGTTCATTCTCACGCTGTGCTGTAAGCATAGGAATGCCATAAGCAGACTGCATGTAAGATTCAATACTACCGCTACGTGGAACTGTTAGCGCCATTGATTGTATCGGTTTACTCATTTTAAAAACCCCTCTTTATCGCTCTTTAATAATTCTTAAATAATTTTTTAACTTTCTGGCTCGCTATAATAGCATACATCGATCGTGTAGGCGAGCAACGAACCACACATTACCTTACAACACAAGACGAAACAACTCAGTCAAGTAGATTTATCTGTTTTTTTTGTGTACATTTGTTAAAATAAAAGCATCAGAAAACACTTAAAATTTACAAAACAATATCTTAGCTTTTGTATCAAGATGTAATTTAGCAAGGATGTGGCTATTACTTTATGTATTTAAGTAACTTATAAATGAATTTTAGAGGGTTATAATTTGTACTCATACGTTGCTCGTCAACCCATCTTAGATATTAAACAAAATGTTGTTGCCTATGAATTGCTTTTTCGTGATGGTAAAAGTAACAGTTTTCCTGATATTGATCCTAATCAAGCCACATCTAACATACTAACTAATAACCATTTAAGCTTAGGTATAGAACAAGTCACTGGTGATCTACCCGCATATATTAACTTTCATGCTAATACTTTGATTTTTCACTTCCCAAGCTTCCTTGATCCCAAAAATGTGGTATTAGAAATTTTAGAAGACGTTCCGGTAACCCCTGAGCTATTAGCTGCTTGCCAGTCACTTCATGAGAAGGGTTATAAATTAGCCTTAGATGATTTTGACTTTGATGAAAAGTGGGCTCCATTTTACCCTATCATAGACATTATCAAAATTGATGTCCTTCAGTTTTCTATTCTAGAAATTAGCAAGCTGGTCAGAGAACTTGCCAGGCTAAACGTAACACTATTAGCTGAAAAAGTAGAAACTTTACAACAATTTGAACAATTAAAAATGCTGGGATTTACACTTTTTCAAGGTTATTTTTTTGCAAAACCAGAAATACTAAAACAGCGAAAAATCACCACGGCAAAACAAAATATCCTCGAACTGATCAGCCAAGCAAGCCAAGTAGAATTAAACATTAACAAAATCAGTGAAATTTTTGCCGTTGACCCCGGCTTAACCTATAAATTACTGCGTTTTATCAATAGTCCTACTTATGGTAGTAGCCAAGAAATAACATCGTTAAAACATGCTCTTGCTTATATTGGACAAGTTGAACTGAAAAAATTTATCGCGTTGCTTGCGCTGTCAGATTTAAGCTCAGATAAAAATCCAGAAATTATGCGTCTTTCTTTAGCACGAGCTAAGTTTTGTGAAAAAATCGCCCTTTGCCGCTTTGAAAGTGAAAATCCGCCTAAAGCTTTTCTCACCGGTATATTATCGTTAATCGATGGTATTATAGACCATGATTTAGAATATGTATTAGGTGTGTTACCTATTCATCAAGGCATAAAATCGGCATTAAGAAGCGAGCAGTGTGACCTTGGAGATTACTTGTCATTAGTAAAAAACATTGAACAAGGCTTATGGGTAAAGGGTGAAGAAATTGCCAAGAGAATTACTTTAGAGAGTGAACTTTGTTTTCAAGCTTATAAAGACTCACTGTCATGGGCAGACGAAATGATCGCCTGTGGAACTTAAATCGACATTTAGTAGACTTTATTAATCAGCGGTAGGCTCTATGGTACGAATATGCTTACGCACTGAAATATAACTTCCTGATAAACCGAGTATAACGGCAAATAATATCAGTGTCATCGCTTCTGAAAAGCTTAAACCACTTATAATAAAGTTACTCTGATATAAGTGGGTTAATTCAGAGAGAGCCCCCGATAAATATTTAGCGAGCAGAGCCACACATAACCAAGAGACCACACCCCCCAAAATACCATACCAAAGGCCCGCATATAAAAAAGGACGCTGAATAAAGCTATCCGTCGCGCCAACAAGTTTCATCACAGCAATCGCATCTTTTTGATTTAAAATAGCTAAGCGTATAGTGTTGCCAATAATGAGCACCACAGACAGACACAGTAATGCACCGATACCTACCACGATATCTTCAATAAGTTTAGCAATAGCTTCTAATCGAGAAAGCCATTCAAGGTCTAATTTTCCTTGCTGAACCTCTCGTTCTTTTTCTAGCTTCAATAATAACTCTCCAGCCGCCTGTGTTTGGCTAGCACGCGTTGTTGGGGTCACTAACAGTGTTGCTGGTAGGGGGTTTTTATCTAAATATTCTAGCGCCTGTCCAAAACCAGATAAGGTTTTAAACTCTTGTAAAGCCTGCTCTGCTGAAATATAAGTAACGTTGGCAACTTCAGGATAAAGTTCAATTCGGTGAACTAAGTTTTGTGCCGCTTTGTCAGTCACTGACAATTTCAAAAATAAACTAATTTCTGAGGCGGTGTCCCACTGTTCACTGATGGCTTTAGCATTTTTGACAAATAAATGTAACGTAGCGGGTAAGGTCAAACTGATACCTAAAACCAAAACCGTCATTATTGAGGTGAAAGGGGTACGCCATAAATCACCTAAACTACCTACGGCTTGTTGAACATGTCGAATTAATCTATCTGTTATTTTTGCTGCAAAATTTAATTTCTGCGACGGTTGGCCAAAACGGGTAGGTTTATTCATTATTTTCATGCTTAACTTGTAAACCTTCAACGATACCATCGGTGATCATTGAACCTTGTTTAAGCGTCAGCGTTCTATATTTCATTCTAGCAATTAGCCCCAGATCGTGTGTAGCTATAAGTACGGTAACGCCAAAATCATTAAATTCTTCAAACAAGCGAATAATATCTAAGGAAAGTTTAGGATCTAAATTCCCGGTTGGCTCATCAGCAAGCAAGATTAATGGCTTATTCACTAATGCTCTGGCAATGCCAACTCGCTGCTGCTCTCCACCTGACAACATATTAGGAAAACAACGTAACTTATCGCTCAAATGGACTTTATCTAGCGCTGCTTCCACACGTTTTCGCGTTTCCTTATGGCTATACCCTTCTATAACTAGAGGTAATGCAACATTATCGAAAATAGTTCTGTCCATTAATAGATTATGGTTTTGAAAAATCATCCCTATTTTTCGACGAGCATAGGGAATATCTTTATACTTTATATTTGATATTTCACTACCGTTAATTTGGATTTTACCACTGGTCGGCTTTTCCATTAAGCTCATTAGCTTTAAGAGTGTACTTTTCCCCGCTCCTGAATGTCCGGTTAAAAATGCCATTTCACCCGCTGCCAATTCAAAACTAACATTTTTAAGTGCTAAAAAGCCACCGGGATAGGTTTTACTGACATTGTTAAAGTGGATCATAAAATGGCCATACTCTTATTTTTATTATTCTTCACATCGTGTAGCGGACATCAGAACTATACCGTAAATCTTAGCTATCTTGGGTAAATAATGCATCAATAAAATCATCGCCGTTAAATGGACGTAAGTCATCAATGCCTTCACCGACGCCTAAATAGCGGATAGGAATCGCATTTTTATCGGCAATAGCAAAGACAACACCACCTTTAGCCGTACCATCAAGCTTGGTTAATGTTAGTCCCGTCAAACCAACCGCTTCATTAAATAATTTTGTTTGGCTTAACGCATTCTGTCCAGTGCCTGCATCTAAAGTTAACATCACTTCATGAGGTGCTTTATCATCGATCTTTTTCATGACACGGACAACTTTTTTCAATTCATCCATTAAGTGACTTTTGTTCTGCAGCCGGCCAGCAGTATCGGCAATGAGTACATCAACACCACGGGCTTTTGCGGCACTAATCGCATCAAAAATAACAGAAGCACTGTCTGCGCCTGTATGCTGGGCAATAACAGGAATATCGTTGCGCTCGCCCCACACTTGTAATTGCTCAACCGCCGCGGCTCTAAACGTGTCACCAGCCGCTAGCATGACCGATTTACCTTCAGCTTGAAATTTTTTCGCTAATTTACCAATAGTGGTGGTTTTTCCAACCCCATTAACACCAACCATTAAGATAACGAAAGGACCTGAATCATTATTAATCTCTAACGGTACACTTACTGGCTCAATAATTTTCTTTAACTCTTCTTTGAGTAAATCATACAAAGCTTCAGCATTTTTAAGTTGTTTACGTGATGCACTTTCTGTAAGTGATTTTATAATTTTTGTGGTCGTTTCAATACCCACATCCGCTAACAGCAAATGGGTTTCGAGTTCTTCAAATAACTCGTCATCAATTTTTTTACCACTCAATAACGTAAATATTCCACCACCAATATTTTGGCGTGTTTTAGTGAGTCCTTGCTTTAATCGAGCAAAAAAACCAGCCTTAGCTGCTGGCTCTGGCTCTGGCTCTGGCTCTGCAAGAATATTGTCGACAACAACGTCATCGATTACAAGGCTTTCACTTTGAATTTCTTCAACATTCTCTGCGATCTTTTCTTCAGAAACATCAAGTGTTTCTACTGATGTTTCAACAACATCTGTAACTTCTTCAACAGCTTCTTCTTGCTGACGTCCCAAACCTAACCAGGAAAATAGACCTTTTTTCTTCGACATAACAATAAATTCTTCTCTGAACCATCATTTTGATGGCAATAGTTCACTAAACAAGGATAAAATCCTCGCTATAGTAGCACCTAAAAACAATACAAAAAACAAAAGCTGAGTAAGATATGAACAAACAACGTAAACAATCAGCAAAACCTAACAATAAAGGCAGTATTCGTATTATTGGCGGATCACACCGTGGTCGAAAGCTGCCTGTTTTAATGGCAGAAGGTTTAAGACCGACCACAGATAGAGTAAAAGAAACTGTCTTTAATTGGTTAATGCCTTTTATTCAAGACAGTCTCTGTTTAGATTGCTTTGCTGGCTCTGGTGGTTTGGGTTTTGAGGCGTTATCACGAGGGGCAAGCCATGTTAGCTTCGTAGAATTAAACAAAGCGGCGGCTCAGCAATTACTTGAAAACCAACGTTTACTAAAATCGTCTAATATCTCGATAGTAAATAGCGATGTGCTGATTTTCATTGAAAAAAACATCAAAAAATTTGATATTGTTTTTATTGATCCGCCTTTTCGCAAAAATTTAGTGGAGCAAACGGCCAAACAATTAGACCAACATAGTTTGGCTGACAACGCATTAATTTATGTAGAAATGGAAAGTGAAGACAATAATCAACAGCTGCCCACTAATTGGACACTATTAAAAGAAAAAATAGCCGGACAAGTCGTTTATCGTTTATATCAAAAAATGTAAGCTTGGTTAATCGTTGGGAGTTAACTTTAAAATCCCCCCAGCTTAATATTATCAATAAAACGCTTACTGCTTAGGTTTGAGCTTTAAGTCATGAAAATCAAAGCTAAAATCAGTTGCGCGCGACACAGCTTGCATAATTACCTCGTTAATTGAACCGTCGGGATTCAGATTAAAATTAACAAAAGCATCTGCTTCCAAGGTTCTATCATCCCAACGCACAATAAATGTATTATGTTGATAATGCTCTAATACACCGTGTAGTGCGGGTGTATGACCAAACTGCATGCTTAACGCATTATTTGCATAGTTAATCGCAATATCACCGTACCAATTATCTTGATAGGTTTGTGCATAAGCTTTTAAAGGTAAAGAATGACGGGAATTTTTATCAACATTACTGGCAGCTTCTGCTAAACGATTTTTTTCTACACTTTTTCGTTGCTCACTCATCGTCTCATAAAAATCCACCCAGTCTTTTTCAGGCAAGTCTAAATATTCATTTAATATTTGATGATAAATCGCATTAAAAGCATATCCGGATTGCTGATTGGTTAAAATAACCATCGCTAAGTTTTCTTCTGGAACTAAGACAACTTTAGAGACCATACCTAGAATACCGCCACTGTGATGAACTAACTTTACACCGTGGTAATCATTTAAAAACCAACCTAGACCATAACCTGAAAAATGAGTTTTATCATTTTTTATCGCGGTAGCTGATACCGGTAATATTGTTCGCATTTGCCACATATTGTGGCTTTGAAGTTCACTAAAAAGTTTTTTGTTATCACCATAACCGCCTTCGTTTAACTGCGCTTTGAGCCATAAAGACATATCATTAACACTTGAGGCAACAGATCCCGCTGAAGAAAACTGTTCTAAGAAGTTACCGCCAACCACATTTAACTTGCCATCTAACGGAACATGAGCACGAGCAACATTTTTGTTGTTTATTGAAATCAGTGAAAACTTTGCTTTAGTATTCTTCATCCCTAACGGCTTAAAAATAGTTTCTTTAATATTTTCTTGCCAAGTTTTACCGGTAACTTTTGCGATGATCTCGCCGGCAATAACATACATTAAATTATCGTAAGCGAATTCACTGCGAAAACTTGAAACCTCGGGTAAATGCTTTATGCCTTTAATAATATCTTTGTTGGTTAACGTTGTACCAGGCCAAATCATCAGGTCGCCTGCACCTAAACCTAAACCACTGTTGTGTGATAATAAATCGAGTAAAGTAAACTCGCGAGTCACGTAAGCGTTTGGCATTTGAAACTCAGGAAGTATATCAATAACTCTTGTTTGCCATGTCAATTTCCCTTGATCCACCAAATTGGCTAGTAACGCCGCGGTCATCGCCTTAGTGTTAGAAGCAATACCAAAAAGAGTATCGCCATTAACCTTATTATTTTTACCATATTCCGTTAAACCGAAACCTTTACTCATCACCACTTTATTATCTTTGATAATAGCAACAGCAACACCTGGTACTTGAAAAGTATTCATTGCCTTATTAATCGATTTTTCGATATTTTGATTTTTTTGTTCGAGCGTACTTGCCGGATTAGCAAAAGCTAATGAGGCAAATAGATAGGCTAGCGTCATCAAAATAGTGTGAAATAATTTCATCTTTTATCCTAATTGTTTAGTTATTCTAATAAGTAGGTTGTGCATCCTAAGTAATTTCAATACCTAAATTGGATAATCCTTCCTCAAGAACCATCGCTTTAATCTTAATACAGGTTTCTTTATTTTCAGGAGAGTCTTTTAGTGCGTAATAGAGCTCATTTTGCGTATCAAACTCCCACTCCATTAATGGGTGTTGTTCAATTTCTTTAGTCGTAATGTCACTGTCGTCATTAGCGTCTCTTTGATCAGCGATCATCAGTTCAACATAATAAGTTACGCTATTCTCTGATAATCGTGAGACAATTTCAGCGCCTTCCACCTCTTTATCTTGCATCGCCTGTAAAAGTGACATTGTTGCCATAGTTGCATCAATGGCTGGAAATACCCCAAAAAAATCAAAACCTTCTGGATCGGGAATTTGTGGCTCCAGTTTATTTATTTGTGCTTCATAATTTATTTTACAACGATTATTTTTATCAAGCCATTGCCAGATAAGCTCTAATTGATTAAGTAATACTAAAAATTCACCAAAATCTGCATGTTCAGAAAAAACTTTATAATTGGGTATCATTCGCTCTAATAATGCAGCAGAAAAAGCGATCTGTTGCCATTGACTTAAATGGGAAAAAGGAAGTTGAATAGCCACTGTACTCTCCATGGAAAAGTTTAAAAAATGAGTATATCCCAGAATATAACATTACGTTTATTTAGATATAAAAAAAGAGCCATAAGGCTCTTCTCTTAAAACTCTTAAGCGATTACGCTTCAGCAGTTTCTTTAGCAAATTGTATTTGAATAGCCGTTACTTTTTGCTCACTATCAGATAGATTGCGTAATTGAGCTAAACGATTAATTTGACCAATCGATCCTAACATCGCATGAATAGGAATAAATAGACCTCGTTTATGGAAATCTAAAACTTTAGCTTCGCTAAGTTCCTGAAGTTTTTTCTCGTTAATACCAAATAAACCAACCAGTTTTTTATTTTCACCGGTACTGAAATTAATGTGCAATTCTAATTCTTGCAATAAATCATTTTCAGCTAATTCAACCATAAATCTTTCAGTCATGGTTTCATTTTCATATAAACGGCCTAATGATTCTTGAACGTTTTTATAAAAATCGGTAACCAAACCTTCAGCATCAAACAAGGCATTATCTTTATCATCGCCTACATAGGCACTGTCTAAATCGATATAAGTCGTTAACGTTTTTTCTTTATCTGGGTCTATACCTAAACCAAATGGCACCATAGATGCACCATGTGGTAAGTAAGTACCAGTCCAACGTTCATCTTTATAGTATAAGTTTTCGCCAGCTTCTAGTCCTAGCATAACGATACTGCGGAAGCTTGAGCCCTCAGGCTGCTTAACTAAGAAGATAGGAAAGCTGTTAGCGGCTTTAGTATATTCTGCTGCGGTAATTGGAGCAATGTGTTGCTTCTCAATATGTTCTAAGCCACGTTTAGTAGTAACTTTTAAATTCTGGTGTTGATCTTTTCTTACTGGAACGACGTTAGCCATAATAATATTCTTCTCTTTAATGCATGCGCTTTTCATTTAAAACTTTAGCGCTTATATAATGTTATAAATAGTTATGGTGCCAATAGGGCGAGCTTTCAATGGTATATAAAAAAAAATGTTATTTTTATTTAAATATTAAATCACTTTTCACTCTACACAATAAGTCCGCTATACTTTTGTAAAGAATATCAAGTAGCTAATACTTCCTTATTATCTAAATAATGTAAATTTAATGAAAAACTTACTCATCACCTTATTTTTTGCTGTATTAATATTGTTATTAACAAATATCGTCCATGCAAAGCCAAAAACAAAAACTATTTATGGCCGTAATTTAGACGGATTTGCACAGGTTAAAATAAAAAACAACACAACTGAAAGCCTTGCCTGTTACGTTGCAATCGATGGGTATAAAATTAAATTTCGATTACAGGCACTTCGTGAATCAAAATGGTACACAGCCACAGATAAAGGTTTTCAATATCGTAGCTTTAGTTCTTGGTGCGACTTCTTAACTTTATACCCCGAGTATTTAAAATATCAAACCTTCTAATTATTGATAGATGCAAATAACAAAATATATAAATCCCACTTAAATAGACCAAAAAAATAGCGCTAAGAAAATTAGCGCTAATAGGTGACTATTGACTAGGTTTTAGCATTTATCGAGCTCTGTAAAGCTTAATAAGGGCATTCGTTGAGCCATCCATATCTAGCGTTTCACTGGGGTCAGTTATTTTTGTCAGTACTTTATTACCCAGCGACTTGCCTAATTCAACCCCCCATTGGTCAAAAGAGTTCACTTTCCAAATAACCCCCTGCACAAACACTTTATGCTCATACATCGCAATTAAACTGCCAAGCACCTTAGGTGTTAACTTTTCAAATAAGAGCGTGTTACTGGGTTTATTACCCTCCATAACTTTATGTGTAGACAGCTTTTGAATCTCTGATACATCACAGTTCGCTTTTTTCATTGCCGCTTTTACTTCTTCGAGACTTTGCCCCGCCATTAAAGCCTGACTTTGACCAAAACAGTTAGACGCCAGCATATCATGATGATTACCCATCTCATGAAAAGGAAATAATGGCATCAAAAAATCAACAGGAATAGGGGTTTTGCTTTGATGAATAAGTTGATGAAACGAGTGCTGACCGTTGGTCCCTTCGCTTCCCCAAATGATTGGCCCCGTATCATAAGACATCGATTTATTATCTAGTGAAATAGATTTTCCGTTACTCTCCATATCCAGCTGTTGGATATATGCCGGTAAACCCCGTAAATAATGGTAATAAGGTAATAAGACTTGTGATTGTGCGCCATGAAAGTTTCGGTACCAAATACCTAATAACGCCAAAATAACCGGGAGATTTTTTTCAAGTGGCGCCTGGGTGAAATGTTCATCCATTTCAAACGCCCCTTGTAAAAAGTCACGATAATGCTCAAAACCTATAGCTAAGGCTAAGGGTAAGCCAATCGCAGACCACACCGAATAACGTCCTCCCACCCAATCCCACATCGGAAAAATATTATCTTTATCTATACCTAATGCTTGCGCGGCCTCAACATTAGACGACACACAGGCAAAGTGATGTTTAACGTTTTCGGTGGTAGCAGTAGCAACAAACCAATCACGTGCTGTTAGGGTATTACGCAGTGTTTCTTGGGTAGTTAAGGTTTTAGATGACGTAATAAAGAGCGTCGTTTCAGGATTAACTTTAGCAAGCACATCATGAATATGACAACCGTCAACGTTCGCAATAAAATGGACGTTTAACTGGCTTTGTTGATAAGGTTTTAGTGCCTCTGACATTATTTTAGGTCCAAGAAAAGACCCACCAATGCCAATACTAATCACATCCGTAAATGCTTTGCCGGTATAGCCTACTTTTTTACCTGATGAAATATCATTAACAAAAATCTCAAGCTTAGCCAGCGTTGTTTGTATTTGTGGCATCACATCGACACCATCAACATAGACAGCGTTCCCTGAAAAGTTACGTAACGCGGTATGTAATACCGGACGATTTTCAGTGGTATTAATCGCCGAGCCATTAAACATTTGAGCTCGCTTATCGACTAAGCCAGATGACTGTGCCAAATTCATGAGTAAATGCATGGTTTCATCAGTAACACGGTTTTTCGAATAATCGAGCATTATTCCCGCGCCAGAAAGTGAAAAATTATTAAAACGTTCCGTATCTTGCGTAAATAAATCGCGCATTTGTACTGGTACGTTTTTATTATAATGATTAACGAGTGACTTCCACTCAGGGGTGCTTGGTAACATACCCGTTATATCCTAATTAAAAAGAGGAGACTGACTACAAAGTCACATGATAGCGCAACCTTTAGGTATCGGTCATATTTATACGAATAAATCATTAAAAATGATTAGAGAGTTGGCTTTAAATACCCTAAACATATATTAACATCTTCTATTGAGTCTATAATCACCGCAACACGTTGATGAATATGAGATGATATGATTGTTAATATATGCTCGTGTTCAGTAAAAGCTTTAACCTAAGCCTTTTCAACAAACATGGCTAAGAGATTTTCTTCATACAACAAACGTTATTTAGCCAGTTCATGAGAATTTTTAGTGTCACTGGAGTAGCAAAAAATACCGCTACAAGAAAAAAAAGATGAACATTGCCCATCATAGTGCCATTCCAACGCATGTTATATTTTTTTAGCAAGCGCGCCTTCATTACCTAACAGTAGAGCACTAATGTAACCTGTAAAGCCCGATGAACACTGAGTAAAGTTTAACATATGGAGCGCAAACTCTGCTGCCAGTGTCGGTATTTCCAGTTTTGCGGTGGTCAGTAAACAGCAGTCTTATGTACTATCTAATGTATATAAACGCGACGGACCGTCTGATGTCAGCGCCAGCATGGTCGAGGAACCATATAAAACATAGCTTACACATACTTGCTCTGCCCCTTGTTGAGCAAATTGTAATTTACTGGTTACGAGAACGTCATCTTTGGCGAGATATATGGTAAATATAGAGCCTATTTGACAATTGATATCGATAACTATTTGTAATAGTTTTCTATTATATAATTATACTGAGCATTGATTTACCCCAAACCAATAATCTGGGGCCGATGCAAGTACTTTTAAGTATTTTACCAGTGGTAGGTAGCACTAATAGTGTATTGTTCTCCGCGTCCGGGAGTACCTGGCACTTCTTCAAAAGATTCATCCCAAAGATTATCTGCTGCAAATACAATATCCAAACCTTTAAACTGCGCAGGAGAAATTTTTACTGTAAAGTGGGTAAATAAAGCATCGTCATCACCGTTTCTAAGCATATTTTCTTCTTGTTTACGCCACTCGTTATCAACACGAATTTCAACGATGTCGGTTGGGTACCAGATCACCCCTAATGTTACGCGGTGATCTGGGTAATTCAAAGCATAAAAGCTAGCATCGATATCTGTAGTACCATAATTTTCAGATTTATCAAAGAAGGTATAGCTGGTGATGATTTCTGCATGCTCAAAACGCTTTACCGCCAGTAGTTCTAGACCTAGCGTATCGATATCGACCGGATTTGCAGAACGAGCAGAGGTTGAACTCAAACTATAGGTCCAATCAGTTAAATCATGATCTTGTCGATAAAAAATAGCTGTATTAAGACGCCAAGTTTCTCGATCTAATGCCAAACCTAATTCAATGTTTTTAGTGGTTTCTCGCTTAAGATCATAGTTACTTCTAAACAATCCCCCCGCATTACTCCCTCCTATAGCGGTATAACCTGCCACTTGACTCGCTTCTGCATAAGAGAAATAAAGTGTTTGTGAACTGTCATCAGCATTAATGATATTCCACGTTATATCACCAATTAATGACACTTGTGAATCGTCACGGTTAGTGTCGTCAAAAGCAGCACCAAGACGAAAAGTTAACTGTTGATCCTCTTGTAGATCCATTCGATATTCAGGCAAAACACTGAGTTTGTAATAATGGCGAGAGGTAAAGTTATTTTCAAGCGTCGTTGATTCAATTTTGTCTGCTATAAACTGGCTTGAGTAATTGAGGGCAAATGATGCTGTTTGTGCATGGCGACCAGAAACTGCTATCGACTTAACCTCAGTTTCATGAAACGCTTGAAATACATTAGGATTTTCACGCGAAAAAACATAATGGTCGTTGTTACGACGAAAATAAGTGGAAATTTCAAAGCTGCTGTCTTGTGCATACTGCTGTTGATGATTAAGTATTAATAATCGTGTTTTAATGTCTTCAGTTTCATTAACATTAAATGGCGTGTACATATTTGGCCAGCCAAAAAACTTTTCTTGAGAGCCAAAAAATAGATCAGTCTGTGATGATGGTCCAACTAACTGAATACGAGCAGAAGCACGTTGAAAATCGTGGTCGCCATTATCTATTGTACCGTCACTTTCAGAGCGAGAGTATTCAGCTTCAACCCCGATAGTCCAATCGGTATAATCAGCCAATGCCACACTAACGCCACTGTGTACGCGTTGTAGATTAAAGTTATTGTTACCAGCACCAATTGAAACACTACCTGCAGTTTTAATCCCTGTCCAGTCTCGCGAAACAGTGCCTACCGAGCTGTTAACACCGAGTAGAGCATTATCTGCACCGGTGAGTATATTAGCATTAGATAACATTTCCTGAGCAATAGGAATTTCGGCAAAGTAATGTCCAGTTTGCGGATCAAATAAGGTCGCGCTGCCCACCCTAAAGCCAGTATTTTCGAAAATACCACCACGTATAGTTACATCGGCTTGAGCTTCTGCCATATTTCGCGACTGTAGGTCAACGCGCGGATCATATTCTAGATTTGAAACTGGCGAACCAAAAGTCCCCACAGGTTTAGTATTAGCCGTGGTTGAAGCCTCAATCGTAATTCGCTCAATATTATCACTTAATTTTTTACTTACATCGTTGCTTACATCATGAGTATCGTTGGCTACCGATGAAAAGCTTGATAGGTTAAATAATAAAAAGAACAAAGCAATTGGTACAACTCTAATCATGTTAATCTTCTCTAATTATACTGTTTATTTTTAAGTAAAAACGATTTTATATATTCCCCAACTCATCAACGTAAGATAATGTTGAGGTTTATTTGAAAGGTAGTAATCGTTACGTGAATCAATATTATATCTTAGCGAGTAAAATATTACACATGGTAACCATACCCAAATTATAACGGTTTACAACTGGATACATAACAATCATATTTATAACAAACAGAGTAGTAAAAACATATTACTAGCAATTACAGTCATCAATAGCATAATACATAAAACTTAATTCACCTCTTACTAAAGGCTAACAATTGATAAAAACACAACAATATAATAAGCAGGCTAAGAGGACGCAAGAAATTATTTATTTTGCCGGTGGTTGCCTTTGGGGTGTACAAGAATTTATGAAGTACTTACCTGGAGTGTTTACCACAGAAGCAGGTCGAGCTAATGGCTTAACCAATTCTACCAAAAGTAGTTATGATGGCTATGCAGAGTGTGTGAAAGTAACCTTTTACCCAAACGCTGTTAATCTTGATAAACTAATAGATTACTTTTTTGAAATTATTGACCCTTACAGTGTCAATAAGCAAGCCGAAGATATTGGCAAAAAATACCGTACCGGCATATACAGTGAACATAGTAGTCACCTCAACACGGCTATTGAGTATATTACCCGTCACAACAATGCAAAGAAAATGGTGGTTGAAGTGTTGCCGCTGCTCAATTATGTGAAAAGCGATAAAGAACACCAAGAAAGGTTAACTCGCTTTCCTAATGATTATTGTCATATTCCTAAGGATATATTACATAAATACAAAGAGTGCTAACAAACTGCCTTATGCCAATATTTAGCTATCCAGACAAAGTGATACATTGCTTTATCAGCCATTATTGGTTCCTGAAAACAATAAACTGATCCTAGCGATAAGATCTGAGAAAGCTCATCTATTGCTGTTCGTGACTCAATAACCAATTGTGGGTCTCCTAAATCATCTATCCGCAATCTATCGCGGTAATGGGCTATGTCGCAAGCTCAACACCCGCTGATGTAGCTGCTGCTCGAACCCGAGACTTCCACCCTTATCATGGGTGTTTTACCTATACACTTACTAACTTCCTTGGTAAATTATTCTGATCTAGCGATAAAATACTGACACTCAACATGATACCCGTATAAGAAGTTAATATGAGCCGCAATAAACTCCTACATTACCAACAAACCTCTGTCGATAAGGTCTTTGAAAAAGAAACAGCGCTTATTGCTCAAATCCAAACTGGTGAGCTCAAGCAGTGCTTAATGCTTTGGCAAGCTAAAGAAGCTACTTTGGTATTACCTGCAGGTAAGAAATGGCCAAAATCAGAGGCACTTAAAGCGGGTTTGCTAGCCAATGAATGGCTGTTAAATTCACGTAAAACCGGTGGTGCCCCAGTGCCGCAATGTCCAGGTATTATAAATTTATCTCACCTTTATCTTTGGTCAAAAGATACACCGTATTCAATTCCTCAAGCTTACGACAACCTATGTACAGTGTTACATGGTTTTTTTCATCAATTTAACTTGGTTAGCAAAGCACATGCGACAAAGTTCTCTTACTGTGATGGTGATTACAATATTAATATTAACGGTAAAAAAATAGTGGGTACAGCGCAGCGGGTGATATTAAAAAAAGGGGGTGGCAAGATAGTGTTAGCACAAGCCTTTATTCTTATTGACGTGTTATTAGATGAGATTATAAAACCGGTTAACTTATGTTATCAACTATCGGATAAAACGGAGCGTGTACAAGCGCAGGTGCATACTGCACTTTTTGAACATATTACAGAGCGACCTCCTATTATTCAGCTGTATCAGCAGTTAACTCAGGCTTTTGTTGATAGTGATTTATATTCATAAACAGCTATTCATAATAAAGTTATATACCGAGATCAATGAAGATACAGCGATTTCAAACAATAGCTTGATTTTAATGATAGTGAGATCATCATAGTTGCATGAAATTGATTAATCTTACCCAAGGTTAAAATGACGAACAAGATATCCTACACAATAGTACAAGTGATGGAAGCATTCTCGACAAGATTAAAGCGTTATTAATGTGCTCTAAAGATTGACCACCACGAATGATAGCACAAGCGTTGCGCTTCCATAAAACAACGATTATTCTTCATATCAATAACTATACTGAAAAAAGATAAATTGAAGCCTGACAATAGTCAGGATCAAGGATATTTTTCAATCGTTCAATGTAAAGCCTTTTTGAACATTTACATGAACATACCTATCGTTATGCCTACCAAATAACTCACTATATTGAAGAGACTTTTAATGTATGTTTTAGAACTTTCGGTTTGAATAAATAGCTGCATTAATACGACTATAGCTATAAACAACACAAAGGTGTTCTACATAAATTTGACGAAGATAAACAAGCTAAATTTATTAAAGCGCAGAAAGCACTTAAAGAAAATGTAGGTGACGATATTATTGTTACATGGACCTGAACCTAAGTTACCTAAGCAATTAGCAGTAGGAGTAACAGAGGATGTTCATACCTTATATGCCCTTCATTTCATACGTCGATAGTTATCATTGAGTTGTTGATAAGCATTAATTACCTTCACGCACCGCCAAAGAGGAGTATGTATCCGCGTATTAAACTGAGTTAAAAAGAACTACTGAACACAGCCAGGGATAAGTTTGGTTTACTGGCTAAAAATCCCCTAAATAAGTGAAAAAATGTACCGTATGGGAGGAAATAACATTAAACTACAAATAATAATTATGCTGGAAAGTTTCAGAGGAAAATCAACGCATACCATCACCCTATAGATGAGTTAAATTTCTCATAGGTGCAGACATCACGTAGTTTCTTCATTGTGAGCTTTGTTGACAGCCGTTTTAAATAGAAAATCATCACAGCAGTGATTTCGATACGGATGATCTATAAACCTTTACTATGTGATCATAAACTCTATGGCACAAGGCCCCATACCACCTTAGAATATATACTTTAAGTCGCAATCGAGCCGATATAGAAACATTAAATTTAATACATAAGAAGTCAAGTAAATGAGTATTAATATAATGTCCACTTTAGATATTTCAAATCAAATTTAAGTATTTATTTTTCAAATTTCAAGATAAAAATTTAGAACACTTCATTATCTAATGTAGGGTATATTTTGTCGGATCAGTTACCGTTAGGTAATCTAAGCGTAACGTCCGCTATCGTATTTTTACTGACGATAACTGCTGGTTATTATTTGGGTCAACAAATAGCCCTGGCTATGTGAAAACTATTTTGAACTTGCGTAATTTGGAAATATCAACAAATAAGGCTCTGTAGATTTGAATCTGTAGTAAGTTTGGTGTCAAACTACCTTTGAATTTACGTAACGTTGCATAAAAATTCTACGCTGAGAGTTTTGACGCAGCCTAATCCAAAAGTGAACATAAATTTTTGAGATTTTATCGGCAGATCAGAGCCTTAAGCCGACCTTTTCTTTTGCTATAAATCACCTAAATAAAATGCATACTGCAATCTCATTGCAGACGCTGGGCTTTCATCAACACTAACTATTGCAGCCATAGTCTATTGTTATGTTTTTTAGCCTAAAAATATATAAGTGCTATCAATAATGAACTGACTATAATATAACCTAAATTGAATAAGGTTTTCCAAAAGTAGGAATAATTACTTTTAGAGGATCCATATTTAATCTCTTAATTTCTTCATTAAGAGACTCAATTGGATCATTATATCCCTCATCAGTTAACTTAAAAGTCCCAAAGTGAATACCGATCATTTTCTTACTTTCTAAGTCTCTAAATGCTTGAAGAGAGTCCTTTGGGTTAAGGTGGGCATATTTCATGAACCATCTAGGTTCATACGCTCCAATTGGAATCAAAGAAAGATCCGGTGCACCGAGTTTATCTTTAATTTTTTTAAAGAATTTCCCGTATCCGGTGTCTCCTGCAAAGTATATCTTATAATTATTTTCAATATAAAACCCACCCCAAAGCATTTCTCTTTTATCGAATAGACCTCTGGCTGACCAATGCTGGGAAGGAACAAAAGTAATCTTAGTATTATTAGCTGTTATATTTTGCCACCAATCCAGATCGACACCGGCTTCAATTCCATTCTTTTTTAAAAATGACTTTGTTTTAAGTCCTGCAACGAATTTGGGAGCATCTCTCTCATTTAATCGCTTAAGCGTATCAAGATCTAGATGGTCATAATGATTATGAGATATAAGAACGATATCTATTGAAGGCAGATCATCGAAGGCAATACCGGGCTTAACGACTCTTTTGGGTCCAGCAAATTGAACAGGTGAAGCTCTGAGTGAATAATGAGGATCTATTAGTATGTTTAAATTATCAATCTGAATAAGAACTGATGCATGGCTGATTACAGTAATTATTGGCTTTACCGATCTTTGGCTAGAAGGTTTAAACTGTTTGGAGTAAATTTCATCTGGCCAAGGGGTAGACTCACTTATAGCCTTAATTTTCCAACTGAGTAGGTCAAATATACTTTTATCGTCAAAAGGCTCAATGTTATCAAATTTAACACCGTCAAAAGGGGCGTTAGTCTTTGCATAAGGTTGAGATACACAAGAAGATAGGAAAATGGTAAATATTAACGCTGAGAGTTTTTTCATTTAGCTTGCTCATTTTTCTTAGTATTTATTTCTTCTTGGCACAAAGATTTCATACGATCACGAACTAAAAAAGTTCACACACTTAACTATAAAATAACAGCTAGAAGCGTTTAAATTCGCTAGTTATTGATGTTAATGTCCGCTTTTGTATCAAAGTGATCATTATAATGGATGATTTATATTGGTAAATTTAGACCGTTTTTTCGCAACTACTGCCCTTAGAGTTATACTTTAGAAATTAACTATTTCAAAGTTTAATTAAAATTTTTGAAAAGTATTTTCGGTGTTCAAACGTAATGATTCCCGTTTCCATCTTTATTTAGAAGGTTTTAACAGTCGCAATTCGTGTTTATCAGCGTTTATGCTTTAACTAAACTAGATGAAATGCCCTAAAGTTCAGCTTAAAGCTAATAAAAAAGCAATTACTCTTAAGAATAATTGCTTCTAGTTTCGTATTTTATTTCGAATTTCGTACTTTATTTCACTGGTACAACATTTATACCTTCAAAAAAGTCTCTCTACTCAACGGTAACTGATTTTGCTAAGTTACGAGGTTGGTCAACATCTGTGCCTTTAATTATTGCGACATAATATGAAAGCAATTGTAGTGGTAACGTATAAACAATAGGTGCGATTAAATCGTCACATACCGGCACATTAATAACTTTCATCGTATCATCACTGGCAAAATTTGCTTCACTGTCAGCGAATACATACATTAAGCCACCACGCGCGCGAACCTCTTCAACATTTGATTTAAGCTTTTCAATTAAATCATTTTTAGGCGCAACAACAATTACAGGCATATCAGCATCGATTAACGCTAATGGGCCATGTTTTAATTCACCAGCAGCGTATGCTTCAGCGTGGATATAAGAGATTTCTTTTAACTTCAAAGCCCCTTCCATAGCGATAGGATATTGGTCGCCACGACCTAAAAACAAAGCGTTGTGTTTATCAGCAAAGTCTTCCGCTAAATCTTCAATAGAACTTGCTAGTGCTAAGACTTCTTCTAGTTTACTGGGTAAAGCCATTAATGAACTGGCGATTTCATTTTGAACCGCTTCACTCATACCGTGATGTTTACCTATAGCCCAAGTCATCATTAACAAGCCGACTAACTGTGTGGTAAATGCTTTGGTAGAAGCGACGCCAATTTCTGCACCGGCTTTGGTCATGAAAGCAAGATCAGATTCACGCACTAAAGATGAACCGGCTACGTTACAAATAACTAAGCTGGCTTTATAGCCAAGCTCTTTTGCTAAGCGAAGTGCCGCTAAAGTATCAGCTGTTTCACCCGACTGAGAGATAGTTACAATTAAGGCATTTTTAGGAACATGAGACTTTCTGTATCTAAACTCACTGGCAATCTCTATATTACAAGAAACACCTGCTAGCGACTCTAACCAATACCGTGCTACCATACCTGAATGGTAGCTAGTACCACAGGCAATAATCTGTACGTGTTCGATACCCTTAAATATTTCATCAGCGCCTTCACCAAAAGTATTCATATCGAGCACATTACCAGACAAGCGCCCCTCTAAAGTATTGCGGATAGCCGTAGGTTGTTCGTAAGTTTCTTTCAGCATGTAGTGACGGTATTCACCTTTATCGCCACTGTCTTGACTGATATCTTGTTCTTTTGCTTCACGCTTTACGGGTACGCCGTTAGTATCAAAGACGTTAACTTCAAAACGAGTAACTTCAGCAACATCACCTTCTTCAAGAAAAGCAAACTTTCGGGTGACCGGTAATAGCGCCATCATATCAGAGGCTATAAAGTTTTCACCTACGCCATAACCTATCACTAAAGGGCTCCCAGAGCGTGCAACAACTACACGACTCTTATCGGTAGTATCAAGTACAACGGTGCCATAGGCGCCATCAAGCTGCTTAACTGTTTTTTGTACTGCTTCAAGTAAGGTCGCTGATGTTTTCAATTCAAGATGAACTAAATGAGCAATAACTTCAGTATCTGTTTCTGAGACAAATTCGTAGCCCATGCCCTGCAAACGTATTCTTAAACTTTGATGATTTTCGATGATACCATTATGAACAACAGCGATATTTTGACTAGATACATGTGGGTGAGCATTCACTTCACTTGGCGCACCATGAGTAGCCCAGCGCGTATGAGCAATACCTGTTCCACCTGATAAAGGGTTTGTTATTAAAGCGTCTGCTAACTCTTGTACTTTGCCTAAGCGGCGTACTCTGTTTAATTGGTTGTTATTATCGATAATAGCAACACCGGCTGAGTCATATCCGCGGTATTCTAGGCGTTTTAACCCTTCAACTAATATATCTGCTACATCACGTTGTGCTACAGCACCTACGATCCCACACATAGTTTTTTCCTTTTATTTTGCAATGAGTAATTTAACGTCTTGTTCTAAGAGTTTGGCTTTGAGTTCATCAGGCAGATCTGCATCAGTGATCAGTATGTCTATATTTTGCCAAGGAATTTCAACGTTAGGTATTTTACGATTAATTTTTTCAGATTCAACAAGTACAATAACTTCACGAGAGACATCTGCCATCACGCGGCTAAGCCCTAATAGCTCATTAAAAGTAGTCGTGCCACGCTCTATATCGATACCATCGGCACCAATAAAAAGTTGGTCAAAATCATAAGATCTCAAGACACTTTCTGCTACTTGACCTTGAAAAGACTCAGAATGTGTATCCCAAGTGCCCCCGGTCATCAGTAATGTCGGTTCATTTTCAAGCGCATGCAAATCAGAAGCTATTGCTAAAGAGTTGGTCATTACGATTAAACCTTGTTTACTATTAAGCTCTTTCACTAAGGCTGAAGTCGTACTACCGCTGTCGATTATGATGCGGTTATGATCACGAATAAGTGTCGCCGCTTTACTGGCGATTGAAACCTTTCGTTTCGAAACTTTATCAGACTTATGCTCAATAATATCTCTAGGCAAAGGCACAGCTCCACCGTAACGTCTGAGCAATAATCCGCTATTTTCTAGCGCAGCTAAATCTTTTCTGATGGTTACTTCTGAAGTAACGAATTTTTTTGCAAGACTATCGACACTTACTTCTCCGTGCTCATTAAGCTCAGAGATAATGCTGTGGCGACGCTGCTGGGTGTTTCTTTTTGACATGCGATTAAGTTTATCTTTTGTTTCGTCACTTATCTTACAGAATAAGTTTCGTTTAGTAACTTAAGCTATTAGAACAAAAGTATGCTTTTATGGCAATAAATATTTATTTGACTGATATTAATCCTAATTCATATCAGTGAACATAAAAAAGAGGCGCATATTGTGCCTCTTTCATTTTAAATATCAATTAACCTAGCTTTTTTTGGTTGGTCTTTGCCAGTCGGCTATATTTCTTTGTTTACCTCTAGCAACCGCAAGTTCATTGGCTGCTACATCTTTAGCAATAACAGAGCCCGCACCTATGGTAGCATTAGCACCAATAGTAACCGGGGCCACTAACGAACTATTTGAACCGACGAAAGCACCGTCATCTATAATGGTTTTAAACTTATTAACCCCGTCATAGTTACAAGTGATGGTTCCAGCACCAATATTAACATTTTGACCAATAATCGTATCGCCCAAATACGTTAAGTGTCCCGCTTTACTACCAGCTCCTAAAGTTGTTTTTTTCATTTCAACAAAATTACCAACATGAGAGTCTTTATTCATTACAGAGCCGGGGCGCAGTCGAGCAAATGGGCCGACAGAACAGTCTTTACCAACGACGGCGTCTTCGATAATACTATTTGCTTTAACTATGCTATTTTCGCCGATTGTACAATTTTTTAAAATACAATTGGCACCGATTTGCACACCATTAGCTAAAGAAACATCACCTTCAAAAATACAATTAATGTCGATATGCACTTCTTCTCCGATGATTACGTTTCCGCGAATATCGATGCGGTTAGGATCACGTAAGCTTGCCCCCGCTATCATTAACGCTTCGGCTTCACGTAGTTGGAAAGCTCGTTCTAATGAAGCAAGTTGCACTCGATTATTGGCACCTTCAACTTCAATCTCGGTATCGGGATGAGCAGTAGCAATAGTTTTACCTTCATGATGACATGCGGCAATAATATCAGTTAAATAATATTCACCTTGGGCATTGTCACTTGACAGATTTGCTAACCAACGCTTTAAATCTCCACCATTTGCTAATAAAATTCCAGTATTAGCTTCAGTAATTAATAACTGTTCGGCCGAAGCATCTTTTTGCTCTATGATGCCAACCACGGCATTATCTTTACGCATAATACGTCCGTAGCCAGTAGGATCAGCTAAATTTACCGTTAGTAACCCCATACCATGGTATGGCTTAACCGCTAATAATTTTTCTAATGTGCTAACTTTGGTCAGTGGTACATCACCATAAAGCACTAAAACATTTTCATTATCTTTAATGAAAGGTGATGCCATGTCTACGGCATGTCCGGTACCTAGTTGTTCTTTTTGTTCAATAAATGTTAAATCGTCATTTGCACTACTATTCGCTATTGTCGCTTTTAATACTTCACCACCAAAGCCATAGACAATATAAATATTATCAGCGTTTAATTGGCGTGCAGCATTAATGACATGGCTAACCATAGGTTTGTCAGCAATTGCGTGAAGTACTTTAGGGAGTGATGAACGCATGCGAGTACCTTTACCCGCGGCAAGAATGACAACTGAAAGAGACATAGTATATCCGTTATTTATGTTTTTGATGGTAATAACAAATATTGTAACCTTGTTTTAACAGATAAACTATAGCCATGTAGCGCTATAAGTGTCTGATATATTTTTACATCATCAAGATTAATTGTTTAGCAAGCTTCAGTAAATTTAACCAAGTGGCTGTGTGGTTAAACTTAATTAGCCATTATATTAAAGACAAAAAAAAGCGATATATACCTTAAGTAAATATCGCTTTTCTGTCACTAAAACTCAGTGCTTTGTCTGTAAAGTTAGACTTTTTTATTAGACGCTTGTATTACGCGTAATTGCGCAGTTACTCGCGCTAATTCAGCCGCAACTTCAGCAAAACCAACATCTCCGCCATGGGCGTTCATGTGTTTTTCTGCACGTTGCTTAGCTTCTAAGACTTCTTTTTCATCCAAATCGTCTGCACGTATCGCTATATCAGCTAATACGGTTACGTTATTTGGTTGAACTTCTAACATGCCGCCAGAAAGATATATAACATCTACTGAGCCACCATATTTAACAATACGAGCCATACCAGGTTTTAGCGAGGTCAATAAAGGTGCGTGACCAGGCATAATACCTAGTTCACCTTCTGAACCTGTGATCTGTAATGATTCAATACGTCCAGAGAATAGATTCTCTTCCGCACTTACTACATTTAGATTTACCGTCATTGCTGACATTTTGACCTCCTAAAGTAGGCGGTTAGATAGTCAATAAGTCGATGACTTATGTTAACCTAACACGCCCAAGCAAATTACATGTTTTTAGCTTTTTCAACTGCTTCTTCGATAGAACCAACCATATAAAAAGCTTGCTCAGGTAAATCATCGTATTCGCCTGCAAGTAAGCCTTTAAAACCACTAATAGTGTTTTTAAGTGACACATACTTACCAGGAGAACCGGTGAATACTTCAGCAACAAAGAACGGTTGAGATAAAAAGCGTTGAATCTTACGTGCACGATTCACAGCTAATTTGTCTTCTTCAGATAATTCATCCATACCTAAGATGGCGATAATATCTTTAAGCTCTTTGTAACGTTGTAATGTTGATTGAACACCACGGGCAGTTTCATAATGCTCAGCGCCAACAACTAATGGATCAAGTTGACGAGAAGTAGAATCTAGTGGGTCAATTGCAGGGTAAATACCTTGCGAAGCGATATCACGACTCAATACAACCGTTGCATCTAAGTGAGCAAAGGTAGTAGCTGGAGAGGGATCAGTCAAATCATCTGCTGGTACGTATACCGCTTGGATTGAAGTGATTGAACCTTTCTTAGTTGAAGTAATACGCTCTTGAAGTACACCCATTTCTTCAGCAAGAGTTGGTTGATAACCAACCGCTGATGGCATACGACCAAGAAGTGCAGATACTTCAGTACCGGCTAATGTATAACGGTAAATATTATCAACAAAGAATAATACGTCACGACCTTCATCACGAAATTTCTCAGCCATTGTTAAACCTGTAAAGGCAACACGTAAACGGTTTCCTGGAGGCTCGTTCATTTGACCGTAAACAAGAGATACTTTATCAAGTACATTTGAATCGTTCATTTCATGATAGAAATCGTTACCTTCACGAGTACGCTCACCTACACCAGCAAATACTGAGTAGCCGCTATGCTCAATCGCGATGTTACGAATAAGTTCCATCATGTTAACAGTTTTACCAACACCAGCACCACCGAACAAACCTACTTTACCACCCTTAGCGAATGGACAAACTAGATCGATTACTTTTATGCCAGTTTCAAGTAGTTCATTTGACATCGCTTGGTCAGCGTATGCTGGCGCTTGGCGGTGAATTGACCACTTTTCTTCTTCGCCGATTGGGCCAGCTTCATCGATAGGCTCACCCAATACGTTCATGATGCGACCCAAAGTTGCAGTACCTACTGGAACTTGGATATTCTCACCTGTGTTTTCTACATTCAGACCACGACGTAAACCGTCAGATGAACCCATGGCGATAGTACGAACTACGCCACCACCAAGTTGCTGTTGTACTTCAAGTACTAAGCCACTAAGGTTACCTTCAGTTATTTTTAACGCGTCATATACCTGAGGTACAGCATTTTGTGGAAATTCTACATCCACAACTGCGCCAATGATTTGGACGACTTTACCTGTACTCATGTTTAATCCTCTAATCTTGTGCTCTTATTTACTAATAAAATAAACAAAGAACTTTTGTTTATACCGCTGCTGCACCAGCACAGATTTCACCCAATTCTTGAGTAATACTTGCTTGACGCGCTTTGTTATATACCAATTGTAAATCATCAATTAAGTCACCCGCATTATCTGTTGCAGCTTTCATTGCAACCATACGAGCAGCTTGTTCACAGGCGAGATTTTCAACCACACCTTGATATACTTGCGATTCCGTATAACGAACGAGCAGTTTTTCAAGTAAAACTTGAGCATCAGGTTCGTATAAATAATCCCAGCTATGCTTAAATGCGTCATCATCTGATTTAGGCAAAGGTAGAAGTTGATCGATTGTTGGATTTTGCGTCATGGTATTAACAAACTTGTTATATACAATGAACAATCTATCTATCTCACCACTATCATAGGCATTCAACATCACCTTAACACTACCAATTAAATCAGTTAGTGAAGGATTGTCACCTAATCCAGACTTCTGCGACACTATTTTAGCACCAATATTGTTAAAAAATGACGTAGCTTTAGAACCCACTATGGCAAATTCAACATCGGCGCCCGCTGTTTGGTGTGTACCCGCATCAACAAGTACCTTTTTAAATAAATTAATATTTAAACCACCACACAAACCACGGTCTGTTGAGACAACGATATAACCTACACGCTTGACTTCACGTTCAA
The DNA here is from genome assembly GCF_014076785.1 of Colwellia sp. MB3u-55. Classification (NCBI taxonomy): domain Bacteria; kingdom Pseudomonadati; phylum Pseudomonadota; class Gammaproteobacteria; order Alteromonadales; family Colwelliaceae; genus Colwellia; species Colwellia sp. MB3u-55. The sequence continues at coordinate 45,145 of NZ_JACGUS010000120.1, read as the reverse complement.
CCATATATGGATGACGAAATTCTAAATTACCAAGTGCGACGCGACCGATCACATCTCGCATATTCTCAGCGTATGGACGAGATGCAGCCATGTTATCTTGCGCTTTGCGCATTTTACTAGCTGCAACCATTTCCATTGCGCTGGTGATCTTCTGTGTATTTTTTACACTTCCAATCTTTGATTTAATCTCTTTACCACCAGCCATGACTATTCTCCAAAAAGGTGAACTAAATTACCAAGTTTGAGTAGCTTTAAAAGCTTCAATTGCTTTTGCTAAACCAGACTCAATATCTTTGTTATAGTCGCCTTTTTCATTGATAGTAGCCATCAACTCAGCGTGATCATTGTTTACGTAAGTGCGTAATGCATCTTCAAAATCAACCACTTTAGCGATTTCAACATCGTTCAAGTAACCTTTTTCTGCGGCAAATAACGATACGGCTGTTTCAGCAATTGACAATGGACTGTATTGCTTTTGCTTCATCAGTTCAGTAACACGTTGTCCATGCTCTAATTGAGCACGAGTCGCGTCATCTAAATCTGAAGCAAATTGAGCAAATGCAGCTAATTCAGCATATTGTGCTAAGGCTAAACGTATACCACCACCTAACTTCTTGATGATCTTAGTTTGCGCAGCACCACCAACACGAGAAACAGAAATACCGGCGTTAACAGCAGGACGAATACCTGAGTTAAATAGGTTAGACTCTAAGAAAATCTGACCATCAGTAATTGATATTACGTTAGTTGGTACGAAAGCAGATACATCACCCGCTTGCGTTTCAATGATAGGTAAAGCCGTTAATGAACCCGTTTTACCTTTAACTGCACCATTGGTGAACTTTTCTACGTATGCTTCGTTTACACGAGCAGCACGTTCAAGTAGACGACTATGAAGATAGAAAACGTCACCTGGGTAAGCTTCACGACCTGGTGGACGACGTAAAAGTAATGAAATTTGACGGTAAGCAACAGCTTGTTTTGACAAATCATCATATACGATTAATGCATCTTCACCACGATCTCGGAAGTATTCACCCATAGTACAGCCAGAATATGCTGACAAGTACTGTAGTGCGGCAGCTTCAGAAGCACCAGCAACAACAACGATAGTATTATCTAACGCGCCGTGCTCTTCTAAAGAACGTACTAAGTTAGCAACTGTAGAAGCCTTTTGGCCTATTGCTACGTATACACACTTAATACCGGTATCTTTCTGGTTAATAATGGCATCTAAAGCGATGGCAGACTTACCGATTTGACGGTCACCAATGATAAGTTCGCGTTGGCCACGGCCAATTGGAATCATTGAATCAATTGATTTAATACCTGTTTGTACAGGTTGATCAACAGATTTACGTTCGATAACACCTGGTGCTAAAACTTCAACAGGAGAAAAACCATCATTTTCAATAGGTCCTTTACCGTCAATAGGCTCACCCAAAGTGTTAACCACTCGACCTAATAAACCACGACCTACTGGTACTTCTAAAATACGACCAGTACTTTTAACTTTTACGCCTTCAGCTAAGTCAGCGTATGGACCCATAACTACCGCACCGACCGAATCACGGTCAAGGTTTAACGCGATAGCAAAACGGCTACCAGGAAGTTCGATCATTTCACCTTGCATTACATCTGCAAGGCCATGTATACGAATAATACCGTCAGTTACAGAAACGATAGTACCTTCGTTGCGAGCTTCGCTGACAACGTCAAACTGTTCAATACGATTTTTGATCAGTTCGGCGATTTCAGTGGAATTCAGTTGCATGCTCTTTTCCCTTATTCTAGGATTGTAAAATTGTTGCTAAACGGCTCAATTTACCTTGTATAGAGCCATCAATTACCATGTCATCAGCTTTAATAATTAAACCTGAAATAATAGTCGCATCGACAATACAATTAAGCTTAACTTTTCGAGCCAGACGCTTTACAAGCGCGGCGCTAAGTGTTGTTTTTTGCTCTGCTGTAATTTCTACAGCTGAGGTTACATCCACAGTAACTTCTTGCTCAAATTCAGCTTTAAGTGCTAAAAATTGCGTCAAAACATGTGGTAGCACCAACAAGCGTTCGTTTTCTGCCATTATTTTCAAGAAATTTTGGCCTTGACTGTCTATTTGCTCGCCACAAACACTTAAAAAAAGTGCTTGTGCCTGCTCGACTGAAGCACCACCAGAAAGAACCCCTTTAATGGTTTCATCTTTGGCAACTTCAGCAGCAAAGGTTAGCTGTGATAACCAGCTATCAATAGCCTTTGCTTCAACAGCAAAATCGAACGCTGCTTTAGCGTAAGGACGAGCGACAGTTGTCAATTCAGACATAGCTCTATTCCCTCTTAAAGTTCAGCGACGAATTTATCTAAGATGTCACTATGTGTGGCGGCATCAATAGAACGTTCAAGAATCTTCTCGGCACCGGCTACAGCAAGAATAGCAAATTGTTTGCGCAATTCTTCTTTAACACGGTTACGTTCAGTTTCGATTTCTGTGTGACCTGTAGCTAAGATTTTTTCTTTCTCAGCTTGAGCTTTTACTGCAGCTTCTTCAACTATTTGCGTTTCACGTTTTTTCGCTGCTTCAATAATTTCGGCAGCTTGTGACTTAGCTTCTCTAAGTTGAGCAGTAGCTTTTTCTTGAGCAAGCTCAAGATCATTTGCAGCACGGTCTGAAGCAGCAAGTCCATCAGCGATCTTTTTCTGGCGAGCTTCAATAGCATCGTTCAATGGTGGCCATACATATTTCATGCAGAACCAAACAAAAACAACGAATGCTATTAATTCACCAATTAGAGTGGCGTTTAAATTCACAACCGCTCCTCCTTAATAGTAAGCTGTTCAAATAATGAAATTAAAGTACAAACAATAATACCATCGCGATACCAACACCGATCATAGCAACGGCATCGATCAAACCAGCTAAAATAAACATTTTCACTTGTAGTGAAGGAGCTAGTTCTGGTTGACGTGCACACGCTTCCAAGAATTTACCACCCATGTTACCAAAGCCAATTGCAGTACCAATAGCACCAAATCCGATTAGTAAAGCAACTGCGATAAACTTAATCGCTTCAGGCATTGTTAATATTTGTTCCATTTTTTTCTCCAAAGTTTTAATTGTAAAGTTAAAGTTAAAGTTAAAGGTTAAAAATTAATGATTATCAGAACTCGCCATACTTAAGTAAACGATTGTTAGCATCATAAAGACGAATGCTTGCAATACGATAACTAATATATGGAATACAGCCCAGACAAAGTGCAATGGAAGCTGCATCAAACCAACAGCGCCAATTAAGATGAATATTAATTCACCGGCATATAAGTTACCAAACAAACGTAGTGCTAATGAAAATGGCTTAGCAACAAGAGCAATGGTCTCAAGTAATAAATTACAAGGGATCAAAAATACCATCGCTAACTTGTTTTTGGTGTTGAACGGATGCAAGGTTAATTCTTTAACAAAGCCGCCAAGACCTTTTATTTTTATTGAATAAAATATCATCAATAAAAAAACACCAAGTGCTAGTGCAGCTGTTAAATTAATATCTGTTGTTGGTACAACTTTCATGTAGACATCATGACTATCCATACCGAAAGCAGTTTCACCGACAAAACCAGCAAATGCAGGTAAGAAATCAACTGGAATTAAGTCCATTAAGTTCATTAAAAAGACCCAAACAAATATCGTTAAGGCTAATGGTGCAATTAATGTACTTTTTCCTTGGAACGTTTTATTAACGTTGTCACCAACAAACTCGACAACCATTTCAATAAAACATTGAAATTTATCAGGAACACCTACAGTAGCTCCTTTAGCAGCTTTGCGAAAAGTCCACAAAAACAACATACCTAGGCCAATTGACCATGCTAGTGTATCTATATGCCATGTCCAAAACCCACTGTCACTACATGCTTTATTAAATGCTAAACCAGTATCGGTTGTACACATTTTTGCATTAGTTAAATGGTGTTGGATATGGCTTGATAAGGTGACTTCTTCTGCCATTTTATTATCCCAAAAGTTAAAGTTTATAAATCTTCATCGCCAGTTAATTAACGTTCCGTTAAAAAAACTGGCAGCAGTAATGTTAAAAACACCACCACACAATATGTGCTTAAAAATATTAGGGGTGAAATCACTAAAAATTTAAATACTAGCGCGAATAATAACGCGGTATATAGCATTTTTAATTTTACGCCACTATAGAAAGATTCCATAACCTTTCTTGAGGCACTTGCACCTGCATACTTAAATGCTTTATAAGCGAAAATAATATTAGGAACTATCACCACTATTCCACCTACAAGTATAGAGTAAGCGTATAATAGTCCCCAATTGAAATATGTTATTACAGCGCATATAACGATCAATTTTGTCATTATACCGATTTGTCTCGACGCTAATTTTCGACCAGGCGTAGTTAATAAATTTTGATAACCTTTCGCCACTGCGGTCTCCAACGTAATGCTTCGTAGTCATAGTATTTTTTAAAGTTAAAACTTTAACTTTAAAAAAGTCGTCGCAAGTATACTTAATTACAGCACTAATGCAACAAAATAGGGCGCTCATTGCCCCAATATGTACTAAATTTAACACTAAATTTAGAAAGCCTTAATCTAAAATGAAAACGTTACCTTTGAATGACATAACGAATGATAAAATAGTTAAATAAAACTTATTTTTTATAGTGGTTAATGGGTCATAAAGAATATTTTGCATTATTACCGCTTAACTACTTTAAATATAATATGTCCGTAGATTAATAAGAGTTGAAGCGAGAAATAATACTATCAAGCTCAGATAGGTCGCTGTAGGAGATAACCAACTTTCCTTTACCTTTTTTGTTATGAGCTATTGTCACCTGCGAACCAAACCTTTCTGATAAATTTTGCTCTAGACTTTTAGTATCTGGGTCTTTTTCTTTTTCTTCAATGATCTTTTCTGGTGCTTGAATCTTTTTAATTAACGCTTCTGTTTCACGCACGGTTAAATCTTTAGCAACAACAGTTCTAGCCGCATTACTTTGAATGTCTTTTTCTAATGCTAGTAACGCACGTGCATGTCCCATTTCGATATCACCATGTTCTAGCAATGTCTTAACGTCTTCATTGAGATTATTTAAACGCAGAAGATTAGAAACAGTCGTTCTAGATTTACCCACCGCATTGGCTACTTCTTGGTGCGTTAACTCAAATTCTGTTAATAAACGCTCTAATGCAATAGCTTCTTCCATGGCATTGAGATCTTCACGCTGAATATTTTCAATTAAGGCAATAGCGATTGCAGCTTCATCGGGTACATTTTTAATTAAACAAGGAACTTTGTCCATTTTAGCTAATTGCGCGGCTCGCCATCGACGCTCGCCAGCAATTATTTCATAATTGTTTTCACTAATATTTCGAACAACAATGGGCTGTATAATTCCTTGAGAAAGAATAGAATTTGATAAATCTTCTAAAGCCTCAGCAGACATATCTTTACGAGGTTGATATTTACCCTGTTGTAATTGCTCTATGGGTAAATATTGTAATTCACTGTCTTGATTAGAAGATAAATTACGTTGAGTCGCATCATCAGTTTCTTTATTTGATGTTAATAATGCATCAAGGCCACGACCTAGGCCTCTACGTTTTGCTGGACTCATAATTTTCCTTCGGGTTTATCTAAATAATTAATCAATTTTTTTTTCAGGTTTTTGTTTTTTTTGTTCTGCTTTACGTAGTATTTCACCGGCAAGTGCTAAATACGCTTTTGCACCGGTTGATGATTTATCGTAATACATTACTGGTGAGCCAAAACTAGGTGCTTCAGCTAAACGGACATTACGTGGAATAACGGTTCGGTAAACTTTATCACCAAAATGACGTTTCAATTGTTCTGATACATCATTAGCTAATCGGTTACGAGGGTCGTACATCGTTCGCAAAATGCCTTCTATATGTAAGTTAGCATTCACTACCGATGTTAATTGCGAAACTGTGTCCATAAGCGCTGTTAAGCCTTCTAATGCATAGTATTCACATTGCATAGGCACCAACACAGAATCAGCAGCAGTCATGGCGTTCACTGTCAGCATATTCAATGAAGGAGGGCAGTCAATTATAATATAATCATATTGATCGCGAATAGGGGCTAAGGCATTCTTTAGACGATGTTCTCGAGAATACACCTGCATTAATTTGATTTCAGCGGCAGTAACATCAGTGTTAGCGGCAATTAAATCATATAAACCTGACGTTTCACGACATACAACTTCTTCGAAAGACTTTTGTTCGACAAGTAATTCATAGCATGTTGCGTGCACTTCATACTTATCGATTCCACTGCCCATAGTGGCATTGCCTTGAGGGTCTAAATCAATTAATAATATTTTTCGTTTGGTTGCTGCTAGTGAGGCAGCTAAATTAACAGATGTTGTTGTTTTACCAACCCCACCTTTTTGGTTAGCAACCGCAATGATTTTTCCCACAATGACCTCGAAAGTATTTTATTATATTATTATTTTTTTTAGTTTAATAACATGGCGTTCGCCTTGTAAATTAGGCACGATTATTTCGCTACTGTCTACAAACTTTATATGTTCTGGTAATTGTTCTATTTCTTCGCGGGGAAATTGACCTTTTAGTGCATAAAATCGCCCCGTTTCATCCGCAATGAGATGTTGACACCAATTGACCATATCTTCAAGTGATGCAAATGCTCGACTTAACACACCATCAAAGAGTTCATCAGGTTGATATTTTTCAACCCTTGATAACACAGGTGTGACATTTTTGAGTTTTAGTTGAAAAACCACTTGTCGTAAGAAAGTGATTCTTTTGCCTAAACTGTCCAATAAAACAAAATTTCTTTCAGGGTATAAAATAGCTAGCGGTATACCTGGTAAACCAGGTCCTGTGCCTACATCAATAAATGATTGACCTTTTAACTCTTTGCCTACCATTAGGCTATCCATTATATGTTTAACCAACATATCACTGGTATTACGGACAGATGTTAGGTTATAAGCCTTATTCCATTTATTTAACAATTCAACATATTGAATTAATAAATCTATTTGTGCTTCATCGAGTGTTAATTCGCTTTTATCAATCAGTAATGTTAGTTCAGTTTTAAGTGTCATTTTTTTTCGCGTTTTAATAATTTTAATTAGGCAATCTTACGTAACAAACCATGCTTTTTAAGATAAACCAATAATAACGATATGGCTGCTGGTGTAATACCGGATATACGTGATGCTTTACCAATCGTTTCAGGTCGAGAGTCACTTAATTTTGCCACAACTTCATTTGATAAACCCGATATTTGGGTGAAATCAAAATCTAGTGGGATCAGTGTATTTTCGTGTCGTTTCTTTTTTGATATTTCATCAAGTTGTCTATCAATATAACCTGCATATTTAATTTGAATTTCAACTTGCTCTGCAGCTTGTTTATTAGTAATTGCCGGTCCTAAACCTTCTATTTTCATTAAATCATCGTAACGAACTTCAGGGCGTCTGATCAGATCTTCTAAACTATTTTCTCGACTGATATCAGCTTTAAGTAGCTCATTGATTTGCTCTACGCCAGAGTGATCTTTTTGGATCCAGGTTGTTTTTAAGCGCTGACGTTCTAATTCAACCATCTCTATTTTTTCGTTAAAGGCTTTCCAGCGAGCTTCATCAACTAAGCCCAGTTTATAACCTTTTTCAGTTAATCTGATATCAGCGTTATCTTCGCGTAACAATAATCGGTATTCAGCACGTGAAGTAAACATACGGTAAGGTTCTTTAGTGCCTAGCGTCGCTAAGTCGTCAACCAATACACCCATGTAAGCTTCATCGCGGCCTAAAATAAGTTCTTCTTTTCCTTGTACTCGAGCTGCAGCATTTGTCGCCGCTAATAGCCCTTGAGCTCCAGCTTCTTCATAACCTGTAGTACCGTTAATTTGTCCAGCAAAATATAAATTTTCAACAAATTTACTTTCAAGGGTTTGTTTCAAATCACGAGGATCAAAGTAATCATATTCAATAGCGTAGCCCGGTCGAGTGATATGAGCGTCTTCAAAACCTTTGATTGAACGTACTAATGCCATTTGAACATCGAAAGGCAAACTTGTTGATATACCGTTAGGATATATTTCATGGGTTGTTAACCCTTCAGGTTCAACAAATATTTGATGCGAATCTTTATCTGCAAAGCGAGTTATTTTATCTTCTATTGAAGGACAATATCTTGGTCCAACGCCTTCAATAACGCCAGTGTACATTGGCGATCTATCGAGACCATTTCTAATAATATCATGGGTATTACTGTTGGTATGGGTAATGTAACAAGGTACTTGAGCTGGATGATCATCTCTTGATCCCATAAATGAAAATACTGGTCGAGGATCATCGCCTGGTTGTTTCTCCATTTTAGAAAAATCTAAGCTGCGTGCATCTAATCGAGGTGGAGTCCCTGTTTTTAAACGATCCATTCGAAATGGCATATCACGTAGGTTTTTTGCTAAATTTACACTTGCAGGATCTCCTGCTCGGCCACCTTGATAATTATTTAAACCGATATGAATTTGTCCAGCTAAAAATGTGCCAACGGTTAAAACAACGGATTTCGCCTTAAATTTCAATCCCATTTGTGTAGATACACCAACAATTCTATTATTTTCTAGAATTAGATCGTCACAAGGTTGTTGAAAAATAGTAAGATTTTCTTGATTTTCTAAATGATTTCTAACATACGAACGATATAAAATTCGATCAGCCTGTGCTCGTGTAGCACGAACGGCAGGGCCTTTACTGGCATTTAATGTTCTAAATTGAATCGCAGCATGGTCTGTAGCCGTTGCCATTAATCCGCCTAAGGCATCAATTTCTTTTACAAGATGTCCTTTGCCAATTCCACCGATGGCTGGATTACATGACATTTGACCCAAAGTGTCGATGTTATGCGTTAACAATAATGTTTTACAACCCATACGTGCTGCTGCAAGACATGCTTCAGTTCCGGCATGACCACCACCCACTACGATTACGTCATAAGATTCTTGGTACCACATAAATTTCAGGCCTTGATTAATCGTTAAAAAATATTTTATGAATAATTTGTTATTCAAAAATTAGGGAACGTATTTTAGCGCTTTTTTGCGATGAGGGGAATGATCAAATGATTAAAAAGATCTGAGTGTGATCCTTCTTATAATATATAAGATCTTTAAAGAGATCTTATTACTATTACTTATTAGTAAAGCCATTTTCTGTTGATAAGTCCTTTTTCCTTATAGATAACAGTTCATTAGTACGATCATAACACTGTGATCAAACTTTGATCAAAGGGTTTTAAACCTATGATCAAAATGGCTAGTTATCCACAAGCTAAATAAATTAGAATTCTATACACTGAATAATAATAAGAAATTAATAGCTTTTACCCAGACTTATCCACAGATGGTTATTGTAGGGGACAGTTTTGTTGATAACTTATGAGTAAGATCTTTATAAAAGATCTTTATTATTTTCCAACCATCGTTGAGCAAGATCCTCTGGATCTATTTCCTCACTCATATCTAAGGTTTTTATCTCGACTATTTCTTTGCAACCCCTTGATAAAAATAACTTTTGAAAATCTTTAGCGGCTTTACAAAAGGTATCATAATTTGAATCACCCAAACCTATGATCATAAATTTAACTGGGGATAGATCTACAGTGCTATTTTTAAGATCTTCAACAAATTTTTGAATGTTGTCAGGAAAGTCTCCAGCACCATGTGTCGATGTACAAATTAGCCAAGTTTGATTATCGGCTATTATTTGTTCAAATTCGGGCTGCAAGTGCAGAGTTGTTTGGTGATTTAGTGCCAATAATGTCTCTTCACAGGCCTCAGCAACATACTCAGATCCACCTAACATACTGCCAACAATGATTTGAAATGAGCTCATTTGGTTCCTTTTTTCTTAAGTTTTAAGTGGTATTTAGCGTTATTTTCCAATACAAAAAGACGAAAATATTTCTGTTAGTAGGTCGTCATTGGTAAATTCACCGGTTATTTTATTGAGTTCTATCTGACATAAACGTAGCTCTTCAGCGAGAATTTCTCCTGCGACATAAGATTCAAGCTGTTCTAAACCGATAATTAAATGATGGTGAGCTTGTTCTAATGCGGCTAAATGTCGTCTCCTTGCCATAAATCCTCCTTCAGTACTGCCTTGATAGCCCATAATACTTTTTAAATGGTCTTTGAGCTCTGCTATGCCATCACCATTTTTTGCCGATAAAGTTACCGTAGGAATGTCATTAGTCGCTGATAAGCCGGTCGCTATACCCTTTATATCTGCTTTGTTTTTAATAATGCTTAAACCAATATTTTTGGGAAGTTTGGCAAAAAATTCTGGCCATAATTTCTGCGGATCATCATTATTATCATCACAAGCATCGACCATAAGAAGCACTCTATCGGCTTGATTTATTTCCTGCCAAGCGCGCTCAATACCAATTTGTTCTACTTGATCGTTACTTTCACGTAGGCCGGCCGTATCAATAATATGCAGTGGCATACCATCGATGTGTATCTGCTCTGTAAGGACGTCTCGCGTAGTTCCTGCTATATCTGTGACAATAGCCGCTTCACGTCCGCTTAATGCATTTAACAAGCTTGATTTACCGGCATTAGGTCGTCCCGCGATAACTACGCGCATTCCTTCACGAATAATACTGCCTTGATGGGCTTGGCTTTGAACCTTTTCTACCTGACTTATGATTTTTTTCAGATCGCCAACAACTTTTTCATCAGCAAGAAAGTCTATTTCTTCTTCTGGAAAATCAATTGCGGCTTCAACATACATTCTTAAATGAATAGTACTTTCGACAAGTTGATTAACAAGCTTAGAAAAATCACCCTGTAGTGAATGTAATGCACAACGAGCTGCTTGCTCTGAACTCGAGTTGATTAAATCAGCGATGGCCTCAGCTTGTGTTAAATCTAGTTTGTCATTAATGAATGCCTGCTCACTAAATTCACCAGGTTTTGCCATACGTACTTTAGGTAGTGCTAAAATTTCTTTTAACAGCATATCTAAAATAACGGGTCCACCATGTCCTTGCAATTCAAGGACATCTTCACCAGTAAACGAGTGGGGCGCTTTAAAATATAAGGCAATGCCTTGATCGAGCGTTTGCTGGTTAGCATCGTTAAAGGGTAAATACTCAGCTTTTCTAATTTCAGGTATCTTGCCTAAAATAGCCTGTGCAACACTCTTAACTTCAGGTCCAGATATTCTGATAATACCCACTCCACCTCTACCAGGTGCAGTAGCTTGTGCGGCAATGGTTTCTTTTTGATATAAAATTTCGGTCATAATCATTTCCTAGATAATAGCTCAGCTATTATAAACATTTTTTACTGGAAATAAAAAAGGCGACCTAATAGGCCGCCTTTAATAATTTTACGCTGTAGAAATTAATCTTTAGCTTTGGCTAGTTTAGCTTTTTCAATACCACTGAAAATAATTTTCATTTGAGCAATTGAAATCATGTTACTGACAAACCAGTAAAGTACTAAACCTGATGGGAACCAAGCCATAAATACAGAGAATGCCACTGGCATGTATTGCATTATTTTCTGTTGCATCGGATCTTGTATCGTCATAGGTTGCATTTTTTGCATCACGAACATACTTACACCCATGAATACTGGCAATACAAAGTAAGGATCCATTGTTGAAAGATCCTCTATCCAGAAAAAGAACGGTGCATGTCGTAGTTCAACACTTTCTAAAAATACCCAATATAATGCCAAGAATATTGGCATTTGAATGATCATAGGTAAACAACCACCCGCTGGGTTTACTTTTTCTTTCTTGTACATTTCCATAGTAGCTTGTGACATTTTTTGACGGTCATCACCAAAGCGTTCTTTTAACTGTGCCATTTTAGGTGCAAGTTCACGCATTTTAGCCATTGAGGTGTATTGCGCTTTGGTTAACGGATACATTGCCCCTTTAACCACTAAAGTAATAACAATAATTGCAATACCCCAGTTACTTACTAACGACTGTATTTGTAACAACAACCAAAACAAAGGTTTACTGATCATCCATAAAAAACCGTAATCTATTGTTAAGCCCAAGTGAGGTGCTATTTCGTCAAGTACGTATTGATCTTTAGGTCCAACATAAAATATTGCTGAAGTGATTGATTGGTTGTTTGGTTCGATCATTATTGGCGGAGATTTAAAACCTATAACAGCTTCATTGTTTGCTGAGTAGCTAGTATATATTTGGTTGTCTGCCGTTTGGCTTGGTACCCAGGCAGAAACAAAATAATGCTCTAGCATAGCAATCCAGCCACCTGCTGTTGTTACGTTTAATTTTGCTTCTTTAATATCATCAAAATCATATTTTTCATAACGTTCTTCGGTGGTCGAATACGCAGCTCCACGATACGTAGGCATTAATGAACTGCCACTTTCTACTACCGTCGATTGTTTTAATTGTGCATACATTTGCACACTAGCCGTTGTTGTTGAAGTATTGTTCATTATGTATTCAACATTAACGCTGTAGCTTGATTTAGTAAAAGTAAAACGCTTAATGACATCTAAGCCATTCGTCGTATATTTCAAATCTACCACTAATGGATCATCGCCTTCTAACTGGTAGTTTTTGCTACTCGTTTGGTAAATAGGACGTCCGGACACTTTATCTATGCCTTGCGCGCCTATTAAACCACTTTGTGCGATGTATTTACGGCTACCGTTTTGCAAAACGGTAAAAGGAATGTCGTTTCCTTGTTCGGTATTAAATTTGACTAATTTTGCATCAATGATATCACCACCGCTAGTCGCAATCTTTACTACTAACACGTCAGTATTAATTGTAATGACTTGTTCTTTTGCTCTAGTAGGCGCTGACATCGGCATTGCTGAGCTTGATGATTCAGGAACAAAATCTCCATTGCCGGTAGCAATTTGATCAGATGTTTGAGTCATTGTTGTTTGAGCTTCTACGGATGCATTATCTTTTTGGTATTCAGTGAATAGCAAATAAGTAACAACCATAAGCGCAATAAAAAGAAAACTGCGTTGAGATTCCATAATTTATTATTTCTCTTCTTTTGATGGTGGCACGGGATCTAATCCACCCGCGTTTAATGGGTGGCATTTTAGTATACGTTTGGCTGCTAACCAACAACCTTTTATCACACCGAAGCGATTTATCGCTTCAATAGCATAAAAAGAGCAAGTTGGATGGAATCGGCAGTTATTACCCAGTAGTGGACTAAGCCAGCGCTGGTAAGCTTTTACAAGAGCTATGGCTAGCTGTTGTGCCGCTGAATTATCTTTCGCCATATTTTTTCTAATTGTTTTCTAATTTCGGCATTTTCTAACTGATCAGTACCAGACTTTACCATTACAACCATATCGATGTTAGGTAAGTCGTGCTGATTGAGTCGAAAGCTTTCTCTGATTTGACGTTTAATACGATTTCGCTGAACAGCTAATTTAACGCGTTTTTTAGCAATAGCTAAGCCTAAACGATTACGTTCATCAATATTTGGACTAACAAGAATAGTTATGTGGCTAGAGCCGAAACGAAGAGGTTTAGAAAATACAGATTGAAAGTGACCGGGAGTCAACAAGCGTGACTCCCGATTAAATTCATAATTAACCATGATGGTTAAAATATCTCTTAATTAAAGATTAAAGAAGAGATTATGCGCTAAGGCTTTTACGGCCTTTCGCACGACGACGTGAAATTACTGCACGACCGTTTTTTGTAGCCATACGTGCACGGAAACCGTGGTTGCGTTTACGCTTTAATACACTAGGTTGAAATGTTCTTTTCATTACGCTCATCCGTCTGTTGTTGTTGCCCTGGCAAACAGCCGTATTGAGCACACTGGTTCTAAAAAAAGAGGCCGAATTTTATAGTTTGTAGCAGGTGTTGTCAATGCTTATAGTAATCTATTTTAAAAAGATCCTAATAGATCTTTAGGTTAATTATTTATATCCACAGTTTTATAACATTTGATCAATTAATTTTCATAAAAATATAAGCAATTATCACTAATAGCTAAATAATATGTAAATGATATTTTAGCAGTAAATTAGTCTAAGAATACCGTTTTAATTGCTTATGTGTGATTTTTTTTATTTATTTTCTCTAAAAGGGCAACTATTTAAAAGTCAATATTGATGTTGTGGATAACTATGGTGATAATAGACACATTACAAAATACCATATTTACCGACTTTTGTTTTATCTGTCATATTAGCTAAAAGATGATTTAACAAAAGATAGCGTAATTTCAGGAGCATTTGGTTGGATCATTCACTTTGGCAGCGATGCCTTTCAGTTCTACAAGAAGAATTGCCTGCACAGCAATTTAGTATGTGGATACGTCCATTACAGTGTGTTGTTGCCGACAATATCATGACTTTATATGCACCTAATCGTTTTGTACTTGATTGGGTTCGAGATAAGTATGTAAGTCGTATAAATGAATTGGTCACTTTGCAAGAAAGTACAAATCCTCCTCTACTTAGGTTTGATGTTGGCAGTATTCCAAACCAAAGTAGCTCTCAGAATATTATTAATACTATTCCTCAACTTGTTACCTCGAATAAAAAACGAGAAGAGCCACAAAGTAACTTACCTAAAACAACTAATGTTAGAGTTAAATATACCTTTGACAATTTCGTTGAAGGTAAGTCTAACCAATTAGCACGTGCTGCCGCTTCTCAAGTTGCTGATAATCCTGGTTCTGCTTACAATCCTTTATTTATTTATGGCGGTACAGGTTTAGGTAAAACTCATTTATTACACGCTGTTGGTAATGGTATTTTACTGAATAAACCCAATGCAAAGATCGCCTACATGCACTCTGAACGTTTTGTTCAAGACATGGTGCGCGCTTTACAAAATAATGCGATGGAAAAATTTAAGCATTACTACCGTAGCGTCGATGCATTACTGATAGATGATATTCAATTCTTTGCCGGTAAAGATCGTACCCAAGAAGAATTTTTCCATACTTTTAATGCTTTGCTTGAAGGTAATCAACAAATTATTTTAACCAGCGACCGTTATCCTAAAGAAGTCGATGTTGAAGACAGACTTAAATCTCGCTTCGGTTGGGGATTAACAATAGCAATAGAACCACCTGAGCTAGAAACACGCGTCGCCATTCTTAAGCGTAAAGCTCAAGAAAGTCATATTAATTTGGCTGACGAAGTTGCGTTTTTTATAGCTAAACGTTTACGTTCTAATGTTCGTGAGTTAGAAGGGGCATTGAATCGCGTTATTGCTAATGCTAATTTTACTGGTCGGCCAATTACTATTGATTTTGTCCGCGAAGCATTACGAGATTTGCTTGCCTTACAAGACAAGTTAGTTACTATCGATAATATCCAACGAACTGTTGCAGAATATTATAAAATTAAAGTTGCCGATTTACTTTCAAAACGTAGAAATAGATCTGTTGCTAGACCTAGACAAATTGCAATGGCACTATCTAAAGAGTTAACTAATCATAGTTTACCCGAGATAGGAGATGCCTACGGTGGGCGAGATCATACGACTGTTCTCCATGCATGTCGAAAAGTTAAAGCGTTACGCGAAGAGTCGCATGACATTAAGGAAGATTATTCTAATTTAACTAGAACACTTTCGTCATAGCTTTCGTTATAATAATAAGTACATAAAAAGATAGGTAGATAAATGAAGTTTTCATTAAATAGGGAATTATTACTGAAACCACTTTTATTGGTTTCTGGTGCCGTAGAACGTAAAAGTACATTACCTATCCTTGGTAATATTCTTTTAGATATAAGTGGGCAGTCACTTACGTTAACAGCCACTGATTTAGAGCTTGAAATGGTATCTAGTACGCAAATAGATAACCAAGGCGAGGACGGAAAAATTACTATTCCCGCCCGCAAGCTTCTCGATATCTGTAAAAGTTTACCCGAAGATTCAATGTTATCTTTTGAATCGAATAATGAAGCAATCATTATCAGTACCGGTAGAAGTAAATATTCTTTAGCAACGCTACCTGCTGCTGACTTTCCTAATATAGAAGAGTGGAAAGGTGATGTTGAATTTCAAATATTTAAATCTGACTTGCTTCGATTAATAGAAAGTACTCATTTTTCTATGGCAAATCAAGATGTTAGGTACTACCTTAACGGTATGTCTATTGAGACAGAAGGCAACGAAATTCGCTCTGTAGCTACTGACGGTCACCGTTTAGCGATATGTAAAATTTCGTCTAATGAATTAACACTGCCGTCTAGACAAGTTATTGTGCCTCGCAAAGGTATCTTAGAAATTATTCGTTTACTTGACCCAGTCGAAGAAAACGTTCAAGTCTTTTTAGGCTCAAATCATATTCGCATTATTGATAGTGGCTTTTCATTTACCAGTAAATTAGTCGATGGTCGTTTTCCTGACTACCGTCGTGTTTTACCGCGTAATGGTGATAAAGTACTCAACACCAGTAAAGAAAATTTACGACAACTATTATCACGCGCTTCTATTTTATCTAATGATAAATTTAAAGGTGTTCGTCTTAACTTTTCTAAGCACGAATTAAAAATTACCGCTAATAATCCTGAACAAGAACAAGCCGAAGAAATATTAGAAATTGATTTTCCTTACGAGGAAGTTGAAATAGGTTTCAACGTAAATTATGTTCTAGATGTTCTAAACGCAATAAAAGAGCCTGAGGTTAAATTTACTTTAGCAGATGCAAATAGTAGTGTAGTTATCGAAGGTGCTGAAAGCAACGAAGCTATTTATGTTGTTATGCCAATGCGACTTTAATGAGTATAGAAAAACTTACCGCTTATGATTTTAGAAATTTAGCAGCAGATACCATTGAATTAAACGATAATATAAATTTTATTATCGGTGATAACGGCAGTGGTAAAAGCAGTTTACTTGAAGCTATTTTTTACTTGGGTCATGGTAAGTCTTTTAGAACGTCGCAAGTTGAAAATTTAGTCACTCACAATAAAAGTAAATTCATTGTTAGTGCTAAAGACGATAAAGGATTACAGTTAGGTGTTGCCAAAGATTTTGCTACCGGCTTAACAGAAATTAAAATTGCTGGAGAAAAGCATAGACAGCTTTCTCAATTAGCAATAAATATTGCGGTACAAGTTATTACACCAGAAAGCTTTAAATTATTTTTTGGTGGACCGAAACAAAGAAGACGTTTCATTGATTTAGGATTGTTTCACGTGAAACATTCATTTTCAGATTGTTGGAAAGAATTTTCAAGAATACTAAAACAAAGAAATGCTTGTTTACGTAATAGGGCTGATGTTGATACCTTAGATTATTGGAGCCAAGTATTCTGCGAGGCATCGGTAAGGGTTGCAAAATTACGTGACGAATATATTAAGGAGCTTTCTCTTGAGCTTCAACCTTGGTTAGAGTTGATGTTGCCTAGTTTAGCTGAAGGTATATCGATATCTTATAGCCAAGGTTGGAATAGTAAAAAAACATTGAGTGATGTGTTATTACAAAATAGAGAGAGAGAAAAAAAAGCAGGCTTTAGTTTATACGGGGCACAAAAGTTTGATGTGAAATTTTTAACGGGTAATGTGGTGATCGACAATCAGTTATCACGTGGCCAACAAAAGTTGTTTTTACTGGCGTTAACTTTCGCGCAAGCTAAGTTAATAGAAAAAGTTAAGCGAGTAAAACCAATTTTATTAATTGACGATGTTGGTGCGGAACTAGATTTAAATTCTAGAACCTTATTAAACAACGCGATAAATAAATTAGACTGCCAAGTTATCATCACGGCAATTGATAAAATCGCAGTAGAACCCTTGGTTCCTACTGATAATAATTATAAGATGTTTCACGTGAAACATGGACAAATCTCAGCAATAGGTAAATAGGCTATACGCTATGACAGTAGAAAATGAATACGGCTCAGACAGTATCAAAGTTCTAAAAGGACTTGATGCTGTACGTAAAAGACCAGGAATGTACATTGGTGACACGGATGATGGCAGTGGCTTGCATCATATGGTATTTGAAGTTTTAGATAATTCTATCGATGAAGCCTTAGCAGGTCATTGTACTGAAATTGTTGTTAAAATACACATAGACGGCTCTGTATCGGTTAGAGATGATGGTCGTGGTATTCCAACTGACATTCACCCTGAAGAAGGTATTTCTGCTGCTGAAGTTATCATGACAGTACTTCATGCAGGTGGTAAATTCGGTGGTGAAGACTCTGGCTATAAAGTTTCAGGTGGTCTTCATGGTGTTGGTATTTCTGTAGTAAATGCTTTAAGTAGTAAGCTAAAACTGAATATTCGCCGAGCAGGTAAATTATTTGAGCAGATATATCACGAAGGTGTTGCTGAAGCGCCTTTAGCTGAAGTTGGTGTTAGTGATAAAACCGGTACTGAAGTACGTTTTTGGCCAAGTGAAAAGACCTTCACAGATATTTTATTCCACTATGACTTATTAGTTAAACGTATCCGTGAGTTATCTTTCTTAAACTCTGGTATTTCAATTCGATTAATTGATGAACGTGAAAAAGGTAAAGAAGACCATTTTAAATTTGATGGTGGTATTCAAGCTTTCGTCGATTACCTTAATACCAATAAAACACCCGTCAATGAAGAAATATTCTATTTTGATTTAGCGCGTGAAGACGGCATTATTGTTGAAGTTGCTATGCAATGGAATGATGGTTTCCAAGAAAGTATTCATTGTTTTACTAATAATATTCCTCAACGTGATGGTGGTACTCACTTAAGCGGTTTCCGTACTGCTTTAACACGTACACTAAATAGTTACATGGTTAAAGAAGGCCTTAATAAAACAAAGAAAGGTGGTAGCACAGAAACAAGTGCTTCGGGTGATGACGCTCGTGAAGGACTAACTGCGGTAATCTCGGTTAAAGTACCTGATCCTAAGTTCTCATCGCAGACCAAAGATAAATTGGTATCTTCAGAAGTAAAAACGGCTGTTGAACAAGCGATGGGCGAAAAACTTGGTGAATACCTTTTAGAAAAACCTTCTGTTGCTCGTACTATTATCATGAAGATAGTTGATGCAGCTAGAGCGCGAGAAGCTGCTCGTAAAGCCCGTGAAATGACGCGCCGTAAAGGTGCATTAGATATTGCTGGCTTACCGGGTAAATTAGCGGATTGTCAGGAAAAAGATCCTGCTCTTTCTGAACTATATATTGTCGAAGGAGACTCTGCTGGCGGCTCTGCCAAGCAGGGGCGAAATCGTAGAAACCAAGCAATATTACCGTTGAAAGGTAAAATTCTTAACGTTGAAAAAGCACGCTTTGATAAAATGATTTCATCACAAGAAGTTGGAACATTAATCACCGCCTTAGGTTGTGGTATTGGTCGTGATGAATATAATCCAGAGAAACTTCGTTATCACAGTATCATCATTATGACCGATGCCGATGTCGATGGTTCTCACATACGTACATTATTACTAACGTTTTTCTATCGTCAAATGCCAGAAATAATGGAACGTGGTCATATCTTTATTGCTCAACCACCACTTTATAAAGTGAAAAAAGGTAAGCAAGAGCGTTACATTAAAGATGATGACGGCTTAACAGAGTACTTAACAACGTTAGCTCTAGATAGTGCCGAGATTTATGTTAATGAATCAGCACCAGCTATTTCTGGCTTAGCTTTAGAACAGTTAGTAAAACAGTATCGTAAAACGCACGACATTATTAAGCGTGTTTCACGTCAAATACCTGCTGATATATTAGAAAAAATGATCTACAGCAGAGAAATTGTTAAAACTGATTTCCATGATAAAGCGTTAGTAGAAGCATGGGTTGGTGACTTAGTCGCACAATTAGACGAACAAGATGGTAATGGTTCTATCTATTCTGCAGATATTAAGCATGACCAAGAAAGAAATATCTACTATCCAAGTTTCAACGTTCGCCAACATGGTATTGATCATATTTATGATTGTGGTTATGAATTCATTCATTCAAAAGAATTTGAAACTATTTTTGGTTTAAATACTGCTATCAATGGTCTCATTGAAGAAGGTGGTTATGTTAAACGTGGTGAAAAAATTAAAACGGTTACTACTTTTGAAGACGCACTAACATGGTTAATGGCTGAATCAAAACGTGGTCAGTATATACAACGTTATAAAGGATTGGGTGAAATGAACCCAAGCCAGTTGTGGGAAACCACCATGGATCCTGAAACTCGTCGTATGTTACAAGTTACCATTGAAGACGCTATTGCCGCGGATCTATTGTTCACTACATTAATGGGTGATCATGTTGAACCACGTAGAAACTTCATTGAAGCGAATGCGTTAAACGTAGCTAACTTAGATATTTAGTTAAGCGCGTTATTTTAAAATTATAAATGCCCGGACATCAAATCTGGGCATTTTAACATTCTGCAATACGGTAATAGCTAAAGTAAATTGATTACTGAGTAAAAACTCAAAGTTTGTTAACTTGTTACTAGGTTAATAATAATGCAATCGGTATACTTAATATCATTAGCCGTTATCGGTAAAACTCACACGAATAATGAATTGGAAAATTATGAGTACGTTCAATATAAAAACATTTCAAGGATTAATCTTTCAGTTACAAGACTACTGGTCACGTCAAGGTTGTGTCATCGTACAACCGCTTGATCTTGAAGTTGGCGCTGGTACTTTTCACCCAATGACATTTTTACGTTCTATTGGTCCTGAGCCAATGAGCAGTGCTTATGTTCAACCTTGTCGCCGTCCCACTGATGGCCGTTATGGTGAAAACCCTAATCGGTTACAACATTACTATCAATTCCAAGTCATGTTAAAACCTTCGCCGAAAAATATTCAAGAATTATACTTAAATTCTTTAAAAGAACTGGGCATTGATCCTCTAGTTCATGATATCCGCTTTGTTGAAGACAACTGGGAATCACCAACGCTAGGCGCGTGGGGACTAGGATGGGAGATTTGGTTAAACGGTATGGAAGTATCACAATTTACTTACTTCCAACAAGTAGGTGGCTTAGAGTGTACGCCAGTCACAGGTGAGATAACCTATGGCTTAGAACGCTTAGCTATGTATATTCAAAATGTGGATAGTATCTATGACTTAGTGTGGGCTGATGGTCCTATGGGTACTGTACTTTATGGTGATGTGTTTCATCAAAATGAGGTTGAGCAGTCAACGTATAATTTTGAGCATGCAGATGTCGATGCTTTGTTTAATACCTTTGATCAATGTGAAAAAGATAGCCAGAAGTTAATTGCAGCAGGTTTAGCATTACCTGCCTACGAGCAAGTTATGAAAGCCTCACACGCTTTTAACCTATTAGACGCTCGTCACGCTATTTCAGTGACCGAACGCCAACGTTATATACTTAGAGTCAGAACATTATCAAAAGCTTGTGCACAGGCTTATTACGATAAGCGTGAAGAATTAGGTTTTCCTCTTTGTAAAAATAATAATACTGCTGGTGGGAAATCATAATGAACACAGAAACACTACTAATAGAACTAGGTACTGAAGAATTACCACCGAAGTCATTAAAAAATCTTGCCGTTACATTTTACCAGCAAATAAAAGATCAATTAGATAGCGCAGGTTTAACTTACGAAGATATTCAATGGTTTGCTACACCACGTCGTTTAGCGGTAAAGGTCAGTCAGTTAGTTGAAAAACAGGCCGATAAAGAAATTGAGAAACGGGGTCCTGCCATAGATGTAGCATTTGATGCTGAAGGCAATCCTAGCAAAGCCGCGCAAGGTTGGGCACGTTCTAATGGTATTAGTGTTGAGGAAGCTCAGCGCTTAAAGACTGACAAAGGTGAATGGTTATTACATCGCGCGACACAAACAGGAAAAACCATAGCAGAGTTAATTCCTGCTATGGTCAATATTGCGGTAAGCAAACTACCTGTTCCTAAACCTATGCGTTGGGGCAGTACTCGTACTCAATTTATTCGCCCAGTCCATACCTTGACCATAATGTTTGGCGCAGAAATCATTGCCGGTGAAACTTTAGAGGTAACTTCAAGTAATGTTGTCACGGGCCATCGTTTTCATCATGAAGGTTTCGTTACTTTAGCGCATGCAAATGAATACGAAGACAAATTAACGTCTGCATTTGTTCAAGTTAATTACCAAGAGCGCCAAGCATTAATTTTGTCAGAAATTAATAAAGCCGCTCAGCAATTAGATGGTGTTGCATTAATTGACGATGAGTTATTGGAAGAAGTTACTGGTTTAGTTGAATGGCCAGTAATATTAATTGGTAGTTTTGATAAAGCCTTTTTAGATGTTCCCGCTGAACCACTTATTTATTCAATGAAAGATCACCAAAAATACTTTCCGGTAAATGACAAAAATGGTCAGTTATTAAATAAGTTTATTTTTGTAACCAACATTGAAAGCAAAGACCCTATTCAAGTGATTAAGGGCAATGAAAAAGTTATTCGTCCGCGCTTGGCAGATGCGGAGTTTTTCTTTAAAACAGATAAGAGCAAAACGTTAGCGTCACGTTTAGAAAGTCTATCATCGGTATTATTTCAGAAACAGTTAGGAACATTAAAAGAGAAATCTGAACGTATTGCTTCATTAAGCGCAGTTATCGCCGGACAAATAGGCGAGAACACGGAACAAGCAAAACGAGCAGGTTTACTCAGCAAAACTGATTTGATGTCTGATATGGTTTTAGAGTTTCCTCAAGTACAAGGTACTATGGGTAAATATTATGCTGAGAATGATGGCGAAGCACCTGAAGTTGCTCAAGCCTTAGAAGATCAATATAGACCTCGATATGCGGGTGATGCCTTACCTGAAGGTAATATTGGTTGTGCAGTCGCTATAGCTGATAAAATTGACAGCTTAGTGGGCATTTTTGGTATTAACCAAGCTCCTAAAGGTGATAAAGACCCTTTTGCCTTACGTCGCGCGGCAATTGGTTTGATCCGAATTATCATAGAGAAAAAATTACCATTAGATATCAATACTTTAATTAAAGAAAGTGTTGGTTTATATGGTGATAAACTTTCAAATGAAAACGTTAATGTTCAAGTTGTTGATTTTGTGTTGGGTAGATTCAGAGCCTATTACCAAGAGCAAGGTATATCAGTTGACGTTATTCAAGCGGTATTAGCCAATGCGCCAACTGAACCTTTAGACTTTGAAAAACGTATTAAAGCGGTAAGTCACTTTAAATCATTGGAACAAGCCGCAACACTAGCTGCCGCTAATAAACGTGTTGGTAATATTTTAGCTAAATTTAGTGGTGAACTTTACCCAACGTTTAAAGCTGACTTAGCCACTGAAACACAAGAAAAAGCGTTAGCTGAAGCATTTAATGAAGTGAAAGCTACGATTGCACCAATGATGTTGGCAAAAGATTACCAGGCGGCATTAACAGAGCTTGCTTGTTTAAAAGCACCGATAGACAACTTTTTTGATAATGTTATGGTGATGGCTGACGATGAAGCGATAAAAACTAATCGTTTAACGCTATTAAATGAAATTAGGAATAGTTTCTTTGCCATTGCTGATGTTGCACTTTTACAATAGCTAAGTGGTAGTCGTATAGACACTGACTTATTAGTGCTAAAGAGTTAAAAAGGGAAAGTGTTAAGCTTTCCCTTTTTTGATCAAATAAAGGAAAGGTTTTTCATGAGTTTGTTGTGCGATAAGTTCATGATCCATGAAACGACAAAAACTGGGTATATCTCTAGTTGTTGAAGGGTCGTCTGCCGTTATTAATAAAGTCTCTTGGACGGAAATTTTTCGAATCGATTTCCTTACCATCATGACGGGCTCAGGGCAACGTAACCCAACAGCATCTAAAAAGTGATCGGGATTTTTGAAAACATCTTCAGGGTTATTATTCATGGTGATATACAAAGGAGATAATTAATAAGGCAATTTTAGCAAAAAAAATGAAAGCAGGGTATCAAGACTAAATTTAATTTATAAAAACTAAATTATCATTACCTTGTAACGACTTTAAAAGCTAATTTATTGATGATAAGTATCAAGCATTACAGAATGCTAATTTCACTTGCTTTGTTGGGCTATGCATGAAAAATTAAGGGTAACTGCTAACTAGTCTGTTAAGGGTAGAGTTACAGATGTAAACAGAAATATTTTTAGGTAGAACGGGTCAATTAATGGCCAAGGGAAGTAAATTTTCTTATAATTAAGGTAACGCTATGTTTCGTTTAACATCGTCAGTGTTAATAATATTCTCACTTTTCCTCTCAAGTACAATTAGTGCAACAACATCAATTAGTCAAACCAGTATTCGTGGTGCATTTCAAGAAGCGGAAAAGTACGTCTGGCAACCCAATTCATTGCATTATCAAACCTTATATCAGCAGCTACACTATTACCCATTGCAGCCTTACTTAGATCAGCAACGATTAATGTATGGCATGAATATGTCATATACAGGTGAAATTAGTCAGTTTCTTGAAACATATCGCGGATCACCACTCGACTGGCCGCTGCGTAAAAAATGGCTGAACTATTTAGCTAAACGAGACAAGGCATTATTATTTCAGGACTTCTTTAAGCCGACCTCTGATGTGGAATTAACCTGTCAGTATTATCGTTATCAATTACAATCAGGCGTGGCGGAGTCAAAAATTTTATCTAAAGTCACTAAGCTCTGGGTGGTAGGAAAGTCTCAGCCGAAAGTGTGTGATCCACTTTTTACGCTTTGGCAAAAAGCAGGTTATAGAACCGATGAACGTATATGGCAACGTATAGCTCTGGCTGCAGATGGCGGCAAACACACCTTAATCCATTATTTGACTCAATTACTACCAAAAAAAGATCAGTAT
This sequence comes from Colwellia sp. MB3u-55, assembly GCF_014076785.1. Taxonomy (NCBI): domain Bacteria; kingdom Pseudomonadati; phylum Pseudomonadota; class Gammaproteobacteria; order Alteromonadales; family Colwelliaceae; genus Colwellia; species Colwellia sp. MB3u-55. Next base: position 20,327 of record NZ_JACGUS010000120.1, on the reverse strand, counting down.
TTAGGCAGCTTATGGCATAAAGTGCGACGTGATCCTGCTTACATTAGCAATATGAAACGCTTTCCACAGAAATCCGTTAAAGAAGCCTCTATTGCCGCTTATGGTTTAAAACGTTTAATTTGGCGTGACTCTGAAAAAGCGTTAAAGACATATAGTAAGGCTATCGAAGTATTACCTTTTTCAGAAGCACAACAACAGCAAATTGTTTTAAAATTCGCTATTGCGTTAGCCAGTAAAGATCATAAAAGCTCAGCGATATGGCTAGCTAAAGTGGATGAGAAACTGCAGTCGACAAACATTGTGCAATGGAGAATGGCAGATCTACTTAGAGATCAGGATTGGCCAGCAATTAAAGCTGATTTAAGGGCACTACCTGAAAAATTACACCAGAAAAATCAATGGCGTTACTGGTATGGACGTAGCTTACTTGAAACAGGAGAAAAAGCACTAGGGCATGAGGTGTTAAGTGAACTAGCGAATAAACGTCATTACTATGGGTTCCTTGCTGCAAGTGCAATAAAGCAAAGTGTTAACCTACAAAATTATCCATTAGCGATTACTAGTGCTGAAAAAGTCGCTTTATTAAAAAACCCAGCAGCAAAGCGGGCTTTTGAATTTTTCCATATTGGACGTTTTCATCAAGCTCGGCTTGAGTGGAATTATTGGTTGTCGCGGTTAAGTGATCGAGAAAAACTGGTCGCATCAAGAATAGCCTATGAGGCACAATGGTATGATCGTGCCATTTTTACCTTATCTAAAGTGGGGTATTTGAATGATGTTGATTTACGTTTTCCATTAGCATTTGCTGATGAAATAACGCATTCATCGGGAATTTACAAAATAAATCCTGCCTGGGCATTTGCAATAGCGCGCAGAGAGAGCTCATTTATGGCCGATGCTAACTCACCCGCAGGCGCAAAGGGGTTAATGCAAGTTATGCCCGCAACAGCTAAACATTTACAGAAGCGTAAAGTGACTAACAAGCGTTTAATGAATGCGAAAGACAATATAAAACTAGGTACAAAGTATTTAAAACGTTTACTTGACCGACATGATGGTAATCAAGTGCTTGCTACAGCGGCTTATAATGCCGGTCCGTATCGTGTTCGGAGTTGGTTAAAAGGCTTGGAGCCTATGCCTGCAGATATTTGGATAGAGACGATTCCTTATAAAGAAACACGTGAGTATGTGAAAAGTGTTATGGCGTATCAAGAAATATATCAAATAAAAGTAGGGCAGGATGTATCACTCTTTGATCAGATATTCTCGATGAGTATTGCTCAGTAAATTCAAACGTTAGAAGAGTATGATATGATATTGGAAAATTTTCAGAGGCGCGATCAATGATCAAATTAGCAACACTTTACCCAGCCCATATTAGCGAGCTTCAGCAACGGTCGAAGTCTGTTTTAAAACGTGAGAATCTACAAGGTTTAGTGATTCATTCTGGTCAAGAAATTAAAGTATTTCTCGATGATTATGGTTACCCCTTTAAAGTAAATCCTCATTTTAAAGCTTGGTTGCCATTAGTGAATATTCCCAATTGCTGGTTGATTATTAATGGTGAAGATAAACCAACACTTATCTATTATCAACCTGTTGATTTTTGGCATAAAATTACACCTTTAGCTAATGACTATTGGAATGATTTTTTTGATGTTAAAGTGCTGACCAAAGCGACTGATGTTGAGAAGTTGCTACCCTATGATAAAACCGATTTTGCCTATATAGGCGAACATATTGAAGTAGCAAAAGCGCTAGGATTTAAAAATATAAACCCTGAGCCTTTACTCAATTACATACATTATCATCGCGCTTATAAAACGCAATATGAACAAGAGTGTTTACGTAAGTCGAACGCGATTGCTGTTACTGGTCATAAAGCGGCAAAAAGCGCTTTCTTGCAAGGCTCGTCAGAATTTGATATTCAGCAAGCCTATTTAAAAGCAACCAATCATACCGGCGACGAAACACCTTATGGCAATATTGTTGCACTGAACACGAATACCTCAATTTTACATTACACCGCTTTAGATCGTGGCGTACCGCAAGCACATCGTTCATTTTTAATTGATGCAGGCGCAAGTTTTAATGGTTATGCTTCTGATATAACTCGTACTTATTCATTTAAACGAGATAAGTTTGCTGAATTGATTGCCCGCATGAACAAATTGATGCTCAATGCTGTTGATGGCTTAAAACCCGGAAAAAGCTATGTAGATTTACATATTGAAACCTATCGCGATATTGGTAATGTCTTACATGAATTCGGCTTTATTAATGTTGATGTTGATACGGCAGTTGAAACGGGTATTATTTCAACCTTCTTTCCACATGGTTTAGGTCATCATTTAGGTCTACAAACTCATGATGTTGGCGGCTTTATGGCCGACGAACGCGGCACACATGCTAATACACCAGAACAACATCCCTTTTTACGTACTTCACGTATTATTGAAAGTAACCAGGTATTTACCATTGAACCAGGGTTATATTTTATTGAATCATTATTGGCCGATCTTAAAGCTTCAAAAAATGGCAAAATGATAAATTGGGAAAAAATAGAGGCTATGCGTCCATTTGGTGGCATTCGTATTGAAGATAATATTATTGTTCATCAATTGCATAACGAAAATATGACCCGTGAATTAGAGTTGAAATAACCCTTAAGACTATATTCACGACTTTATATTTTATGAACAAACCTTACAAAGTAGCGGCTAACAGTATTGTTGATGAAACAATCGTTAGCCGTAGTCGTTTTATTTGTTTTATTTCCCCATGTACAAGCCACGAAGATGCTAAAGAACTATTAATTAACTGTCGAAAATTACATCCTCAAGCAAGCCATCATTGCTATGCATTTCTCACAGGAAAACCAGATGATAGCCAAGGTTATGGCTCTTCTGATGATGGTGAACCTTCGGGTACAGCAGGACGACCGATGTTAGCTGTTTTACAAGGAGGTCATGTTGGTGATTTATGTGCAATAGTTGTTCGTTATTTTGGCGGTACTAAGCTCGGTACGGGTGGGTTACAACGGGCTTATGGAGGCAGTGTTCGTCAAGCATTATTGTTAGTAGAAACAAGTACAAAAGTTCCTATGGTAGAAAAGCAATTAACGTGCGATTACGGACAGATAAACGATGTCTTGTATTTTGTTGAACAAGCTAAGGGTGAAATTATTCAACAAGACTTTGCCGCTCAAGTAGAATTGATTATAGCGTTACCTGAAGAACAACTAACAAAAGTTAAGCAACAATTACAAACGCTTTCTGCCGGGTTATTAACCCTTAGGTCTACTGACCCGTAATATAAGATAATATCAGATAAAAAAGGATACCTTCATGCCACATTGTATTATCGAATATTCACAAGAACTGGCTCAAGAACTAGATATTAAAGAAATTATGTCTGCCGTTTTTGCAGGAGCAGTTAAGTCTTTATTATTTTCTCCGACTGATATTAAAGTAAGAGCAACACCCTTTAAATATTTTACTGTGGGAAATGAAAGTCAAACTAGCAATAATCAACAAAGGTTTATTCATGTTTGTTGCAAAATCCTGTCAGGTCGCAATTTAGAACAAAGGCAAGAGCTATCTAAACTCGTGTTAAGTCATCTAAATTCCTTTGCTATTAAATCAATTTCAATTAGCGTCGAAATAGTCGATATGGAACGTGAATCTTATAATAAACGTGTCAGCTGAATAAATTAAAGACGAAATAGGTGATTTAAAGTCGCAGTGTTTATCTTTATGCTTTATCATCAAAAAACATGTGGTCGATGACTTTACTGAATAATAAAAATTAACTCGTGCAAATAAAAAATATCATTCGAATTCTTGGCTTACTGGTTGCTCTGTTGAGTGTAACCATGTTACCGCCTGCTTTAATTGCACTATTATACCGTGATGGTGGTGGTGTCTCCTTTCTGACTGCATTTCTGTTTTGCTTATTTGCAGGTCTACTTGCTTGGTATCCGTTTAAAAATGAAAAAAGTGACTTGCGCGCACGTGAAGGCTTTTTAATTGTCGTTTTATTCTGGGTAGTACTGGCGAGTTTCTCTGCGGTGCCGCTTTTGCTCTTAGACAAGCCTAATTTATCTGTTGCAGATGCTTTTTTTGAATCATTTTCTGGCTTAACAACAACTGGGGCTACCATCTTAAAAGAGATTGATGGTTTACCGCATGCAGTACTTTGGTATCGCCAGCAATTACAGTGGCTTGGCGGTATGGGTATTATAGTTTTAGCGGTTGCCGTTTTACCTATGCTAGGTATTGGTGGTATGCAGCTTTACCGTGCTGAAACACCGGGACCGGTTAAAGATTCAAAAATGACGCCGCGCATTGCCGATACAGCAAAACATTTATGGTATATATATTTATTTTTAACTATTGCCTGTGCGATTAGTTATTGGGGAGCAGGCATGTCTATCTTTGATGCCATTTGTCATGCTTTCTCAACAATTGCTATCGGGGGTTACTCTACACATACCGACAGTATCGGCTATTTTAATAGCCCCGCGATAAATTTTGTTTGTGTGTTTTTCTTGCTGATCGCTGGGGTAAATTTTGCGCTGCATTTTGCTGTATTGCACAGTCGCTCCTTAAAAAATTACTTCTTCGATCCAGAATTTAAAGTCTTTATTGCTATCCAATTTGTATTAACACTCATTTGTTTAATTGTGCTGTTAGCAACAGGCACTTACGAAGATGGTTTTGAAGCATTCGACCAAGCCTTATTCCAGTCAGTTTCTATTAGTACCACCGCCGGCTTTGCAACAACCAGCTTTGCCGATTGGCCGACATTACTGCCAATACTTCTAATCTTTGCTAGTTTTATTGGTGGCTGTGCGGGGAGTACAGGTGGCGGAATGAAAGTTGTACGAGTGGTACTTTTATATCTACAAGGCTTACGAGAATTAAACCGTTTAGTACATCCTAAAGCTGTTTTTACGATAAAATTAGGTCGTAAAGCTTTACCTGATCGTGTTGTTGAAGCGATATGGGGCTTTTTCTCAGCTTATGCTGCGGTATTTATTATTTGTATGTTGTTACTGCTTGCCACAGGTATGGACGACATTACGGCTTTTACAGCAGTGGCTGCTTGTCTGAATAACTTAGGTCCAGGCTTAGGTGCTGTAGCCGCAAATTTTGCTGAGATCACCGATTTCAGTAAATGGGTATTAATTGTTGCTATGCTCTTTGGGCGATTAGAAATATTTACTTTATTAGTACTCTTTACTCCAGGTTTCTGGCGCTCTTAGATGTAGAGTATAGTGTAATAATAGAAACGAAAAACCCCAGATAAATCTGGGGTTTTTTATGTCTCGATATTCACTTTTTATCTTAATAAAATGTTAGCGCGTCAACATGGAAAAGTTTCTCTACATCATAAATATAACGTTTATTGACTAAGAAAAGAATAACATGATCTTCTGACATTATCTTGGTGTCAGAGTGAGCAATCAACACTTCATCCTGTCTAACAATGGCGCCAATGGTAGTCCCCGGCGGCAACTTTATTGCTTGGATGGTTTTACCGACTACTTTTGAAGATTTTTCATCACCTTTAGCAATAATTTCAATCGCTTCTGCAGCACCACCACGTAAGCTATATACGTTATCAATACTACCACGGCGTACATGTGTCAATAATGCCGAGATAGTAGCGTGTTGGGGTGATACGGCAATATCGATATCGCTGCCATGTACTAAATCTATATAAGCACTTCGCTGAATAAGCACCATCGCTTTACGTACACCTAAGCGCTTAGCTAACAAAGATGACATAATATTTGCTTCATCGTCGTTGGTGACGGCAATAAACACATCAAATTGATCAATATGTTCTTCGAGTAACAGTTCTTGGTCGGAAGAGTCACCAATAAAAACTAAGGTATCATTGAGCTCAGAGGCTAAGTATTCCGCACGCTTTGGTGAACGTTCAATAAGTTTAACTTGATGATTCTTTTCTAATATTTTAGCTAAGCCGGCGCCTATATTACCACCGCCAGCGATCATTATTCTTTTATATGAGGCTTCAAGTTTTTGCAGTTCATTCATTACCGCACGAATATGGATAGTGGCAGCAATAAAAAACACTTCATCATCTGCTTCAATAACGGTAGTACCCAGCGGACGGATAGGTTTTCCGTTACGATAAATAGCCGCTACTCGTGTGTCAACATTAGGAATATGCTCGCGCAAAGTTGACAGGGCATGACCAACCAATAACCCCCCGTAATAAGCTTTTACGGCAACTAAACTGACTTTTCCTTGGGCAAACTCTAAGACTTGTAGTGCACCCGGGTAATCAATTAAACGCGCAATATCACGAGTAACTAATTGTTCTGGAGCAATAACATGGTCTACGGGGATGTTTTTTGATTGAAAGAGTTCTTTTTGGTAGCGCAATATTTGTGATGAACGAATTCGGGCTATTTTATTTGCGGTGTTAAATAAAGTATAACAAATTTGGCAGGCGAGCATATTCGTTGCATCATCACTACTTACCGCGATAACCAACTCGGCATCCTCTGCACCCGCTTGCTTTAATACGTCTGGGTGACAGCCATTACCAATGACAACTTGCAAGTCCATTTTATCTTGTAATTCATGCAAGGTTTCTGCATTGGTATCAATGAGCGTAATATCGTTACGCTCACCAACAAGATTTTCAGCTAATGTTCCGCCCACTTGCCCTGCGCCAATTATTATTATTTTCATAAGTTAACTTTAATTTTTAGTTTTTAAGCGGCTAGGTTGAAAGATCATCAGAGCCTATATTGTTTTTTCTAATTTAGCGTAATAAAAACCGTCCATTGATTGCTCATTTGGCAAGATTTGCCAGCCTATGTCGGTTTTCTCATTTGTTATTGATACTAATTTAGCATTGTTATTCTCAGATAAGAACTCTTCTATCTGTTGAATATTTTCTTTGGGTAAAATACTACAGGTTGCATAAAGCAAAATACCGCCAGGTTTAAGTAAAGACCAAATGTTTTTTAATATTTGTTGCTGCAATATTGCCAGTTTTTCAATGTCTTCTGCTTTTCTCAACCATTTTATATCGGGGTGGCGACGAATTACACCGGTAGCCGAGCAGGGGGCGTCGAGTAAAATACGGTCGAAAAGTTGTCCATCCCACCATTCTTGTGAAGCAGCATCAGCAGTAATTACCTCGGCTGATAAGTTAAGGCGCGATAAGTTTTCTTCTACTCTTAATAAACGACTTTCTTCAATATCAATGGCCGTCATTTTTGCTAAGTCAGGGGTTAATTCTAGAATGTGGCAAGTTTTACCTCCTGGGGCAGCACAACAATCAAGTACAAAGTCACCCGCTTGAGTATCGAGTAATATCGCGGCTTGTTGAGCCGCACCATCTTGAACTGAGATCCAACCATCAATAAAGCCAGGAAGCTTATTAACATCTACAGCAGCAACGAGTTTAATCGCTGATGATTTATCGTCAACGAGTGCTACAGGGATTTCTGCTTGCTCGAGTAAAGCTAAATATTCAGTCACATTATGGTGACGTTGATTGACTCTTAACCACATCGGTGGTCGCTCTAAATTAGCATTAAGAATTTCTTGCCATTGATCAGGGTAAGCGTTTTGTACCTTTTTGATAAACCAGCTTGGGTGTGAATATTTTATTGGATCAGGTAACTTCGCTGCGATTTCTGCTGCATCGTCTTTGGCTAGGTTACGTTGAACATTACGTAAGACACCATTAATTAAACCTCTTAAAAAGTCGCACTTTAAAGGTTTTGTTGCTGCTACTGTTTCACTTACCGCCGCGTGGTCAGGAATGCGCGTATGCTTTACTTGATATATGCCCACTAGAATAAGAAAGTGGCCAACCCGTTGTTTACCTTTTAATGGCTTATCCATTAGCTGGCGTAAGTCATATTCAAGTGCTGGTAAATACCGTAAAACGCCGTAACAAAGTTCTTGTAAAAGTCCTTTATCTTTACCTTCTACTTTTGCTTGAGCTTTGGGTAACTCATCGCTAAGGCTTCTGCCTTTATCAACAACAGCAAAACAACACCTTGCCGCTAGGGCTCTAATATTAGTCGCCATTATTGTTCACTCATGTTGTTTGCAGTTAAATTATTGATATGGCTGTTTTCAGCAAACCATAGTGCTTTTCCGTTTAAAATATCACGCGCTGGCATTGGCTTTTTACCGGGTAATTGCAATGATTCTAAGCACAGTGAACCTGAAGTTGTAGCAACAGTAACACCGTTTTTATTTGCTGAAATTATTGTTCCAGGCAGGCAACCATGAGTCTCATCAGTATAGCTGGCTTGCCAAACCCGAATACGATGTTCGATATTTTTTTCATCAGTAAAGGTAAATTGTGCAACTGGCCATGGTATATAAGCACGAATTTTACGATGAAGTTCAACAGCGGGTAATTGCCAATCTAATTCTGCTTCATCTTTATCAAGTTTGGCCGCATAGTTAGCTAAATTATTATCTTGAGGCTCGGCGCTATGCTTGTTCTCAGCCATTAAATCAAGCGTGCTTAGTAAAGCAATAGGGCCGATATCGGCTAATTTTTCATAGAGTGTGGCGCTAGTATCTTGTTGAGTAATTTCACAGGTTGCTTTAGCTATCATGTCTCCGGTATCTAAACCTTTGTCCATCTGCATAATCGTCACACCTGTTTCTTTATCACCGGCCTCTAATGAACGTTGAATAGGTGCGGCGCCACGCCATTTTGGCAATATCGAGCCATGTACATTGACACAGCCTAAACGCGGAGCTTCTAAAATAACCATTGGCAATAATAAGCCGTAAGCGACAACAACCATAATATCAGCATTATAACTGGCTAGCTTTTCTTGATCGCCAGCGTCTTTAAAATTAACTGGTTGCTCAACAACAATACCATGCGATAAAGCGAGTTCTTTGGTAGCACAAGCGGTTAGCTTTTTACCACGTCCAGCACGTTTATCGGGTGGACAGTAAACCGCGACCACTTCATGATGAGAGTTAATTAGCGCCGCCAGATGTTGTGCAGCAAAGTCTGGCGTGCCAGCAAAAATAATTTTAAGAGCTTTTGACAAAGTTTTATTCCGAATTATATTAATAAAAACAATAATTAATTGTTGGCTAAACGAGCTTCTTTTTCTAGTTTTGCTTTTATCCGCTGGCGTTTTAATGGTGATAGATAATCAACAAATAACTTACCATCTAAATGATCTAATTCATGCTGTATACAAACTGCGAGTAATTCAGTTGCATTTAAGGTAAAGGCTTGTCCTTCACGATCGAGCGCTTTCACGGTAACTTCTGTGTAACGGTCAACTTTTGCGTAACAACCGGGCACAGATAAACAACCTTCTTCATTGATTTCGGTCGTATCACTATGGCTAATTATTTCTGGGTTAATCAAGACATAAGACTGGTCTTCGTCTTCTGAAACATTAATGACGACAATACGTTGATGGATATTGACCTGGGTGGCAGCTAAACCCACACCGTTCTCTTCTCGCATGGTCTCAAACATGTCATCAATTATTTGTTGTACATCACTGTTAATATCTTCTACAGGTAACGCTTTAGTGCGCAAGCGTTCGTCAGGAAATCTAAGTACGTTTAAAATAGTCATAAATATTCAAATAATTCGCGAAATATCGCATTGAGTGTTATGTTTCAATTTTAGCTATTAAATATAATTAATAATAGTGGTTTAGGCTAAAAGCTTAATATATCTGTTTAATAGGCGAACTATCATGCTAATACGTAGTTTTTTGTTAATACTCTGCTTGTCTTTTTCAGTATTAGTTACTGCTGATGAGTTAACATTAAATAAAAATGCCCCAAAATCTTACTTTGTTAAAAAGGGGGATACTTTGTGGGATATTTCAGCAATATTTCTCAAGCAGCCTTGGCTCTGGCCAAAGTTGTGGCGATTGAATCCTGATATTGATAATCCTCATTTAATTTATCCTGGTGACGTGCTTCGTTTAGTTTTTGACGAAAAAGGGCAACCAATGTTAGTGCGAGGAAAGCCTGAACTTAAATGGTCGCCCCGAGCACGAGTTAAATTAAAAGATCAATCTGCTATTTCAAGTTTATCCTTGGACGTTATTGCACCTTATATTAATTACAGTAGCATTTTATCTGAAGATGACATTGCAAAGCTCCCTTATATACTAGGGAGTGATGAAGGTTATAATTCTAGTATTGACGGCTTTAATCTCTATGTAAACGGCGAATTAGAGTTAGGCAAAGGTTATGGTATATATCAGAAAGAAAAGCCTATTTATGACCCTGAAACACAAGAACTTTTAGGCTACAACATTAGTGTTTTAGGTACCGGAAAAGTCATACGCACCGGTGATATTGACAATAAAGTGCCTGCTACCTTGTATGTCGATGGCGTTAAAGAAGAAATTCGTTCCGGTGATTTTATTCTGCCCGTCAATGAAAACCAACAATACCCGTCATTTTTTAGTCTAAAGCCAGCGACTAAGTCGTTACGTGGACTAATTATCAACAGTATGAGTGGGTTAAGTGAATTTGGAAAACTCGACGTTGTAATGATTAATCGTGGCGCCGAACATGCTGTTGAGCAAGGAGATATTGTTTCGGTAAAACGGATCAGCCCAGGTGTTGTTGAAACAAGTAATGGCCCAACGTATAGCAAAGATGCTTCACGCTGGAATCGTATGGCAAATATTGAGAGCTCTGATTATAAAATGCCAGAAGAAGTTGTTGGCGAAATGATGGTTTTTAAAGTGTATCAGCAAGTGAGTTTAGCGCTCGTTATGCGTTCAAGTAAACCGCTTCGATTACAAGATATTATTACTTCACCCGTGGAAAACTAACCGACTGGCAATTCATCTTAATTTATAAGTAAAACCGCTGTACTTAGGGAGAAGACAGTGACAATAAAGTATAATTTAGCTGTTACCCCTCAACAGGGCGATGAGTATAACAAGAAAAGCGTGAGTCACTTTTGGCTGGCGCTTAAGCTTATACCACGCCTAGCTATCGATAAAAAATTAAGACTTGTTGAACTCTTTGGAGTAGAACAACTTTTTCATTCCTCACAAGAACTGTCATCATTAAATCTTACTCAAAAACAGATAGCGGCGATTAGATCTCCTGATTGGCAAAGAATTTCTGAAATTATTGCCGCCACTGAACGATGTATTAGTGCCATTATTCCTTTTGTTGACTCTCGTTACCCTTCACAGTTAAAGCAAATTTATGATCCGCCATTGGTTTTATTTGCCCAAGGAAATATTAGCCTATTAAATCAAATGCAAATTGCGATGGTCGGTAGCCGAGATGCCAGTATTAATGGTCGAGAGAATGCGTTTAAATTTGCACAGCAGTTAGCAAATGCTGGATTAGTGGTAACGAGTGGTTTAGCGCTAGGTATAGATGGCGCCGCTCACCAGGGGACGTTATCGGCAGGAGGTAAAACCATCGCGGTTGTCGCGACCGGTTTAGATCAGGTCTATCCAGCAAGGCATAGATTATTAGCAAAAAACATTCTAGACAATGACGGTGCTATTATCAGTGAGTTTCCTCCAAACACCCCACCTAAGCCAGGTTATTTCCCCAAACGAAATAGATTGATTAGTGGTTTAAGTGTGGGGGTGCTGGTGGTTGAAGCTACGATTAAAAGTGGCTCTTTGATAACCGCTCGATGCGCCATAGAACAAAATCGTGACGTGTTTGCTATCCCAAGTACCATTAATAACCCACAAGCTAAAGGGTGTCACTGGCTGATTAAACAAGGTGCTAAACTTGTCGATAATATTGCCGATATAGTTGATGAATTAGATCTACTGCCACAAAGAGGTCTACACTTAACGATAAACAAAGAGAAAGAACAACGCTTAGAAAAAAGTCAAAAACAACACTTGTTTAACGATTCATTGTTAGCTAGTGTGGGTTATGAGATCACCCCCGTAGATATGGTGGTTTCACGAAGCAAATTACCGATAGATGTGGTACTAACTCGGTTAACAATGTTAGAGCTTAAAGGTCTGGTTGCTACGGTTCCAGGGGGTTACCTAAGAGTAAAATAGGGGCTAATTATGTTTGATATACTGATGTATCTTTTTGAAAACTATATACATAGTGAAGCCGAAATCATGGTGGATCATGAATCATTAACGGATGAACTTACCCGAGCAGGTTTTCATCAAGACGAAATATATAAAGCGCTAAGTTGGTTAGAAAAGCTAGCAGCACTTCAAGACACCGATGCTTATCCGTATTTAACGCGAGTAGGGCGTCGCTCAGTACGTGTCTATGTTGATGATGAAATGCAATTACTTGATGTCGAGTGCCGAGGTTTTCTTTTATTTTTAGAGCAAGTGAATGTCCTAGATTTTACCACACGAGAAATGGTTATTGACCGCGTGATGGAGTTAGATACTAAGTTCTTCTCGATTGATGATTTAAAGTGGGTGGTACTTATGGTGTTATTTAATGTGCCAGGTAAAGAAAATGCTTACTCGCAAATGGAAGATCTTATTTTTGATGAGCAAGAAGGACCATTACATTAAGTGTCAATCGTATAACTCGCTTAAGTTTGGCTAATCGTGGCATAATAACGTTAACAATATTCTAGTGATTGCATTATGCCTAATTCTGATAAACCCTTATTTTCACAGCACGAACATGCTTTAGAAAAAGCGTATGAAGTGTGCCCAGAATGTGGCAGTGAAATTGTTATAAAGAATAGTAAGTCGGGAAAGTTTTTTGGTTGTGCTTCCTATCCTGCCTGCGATTTTACTCGTCCAGTTGTCGACCACGAACGAGTAGAAGATAAAATTTTAGCTGGAACTGAATGCCCAGAGTGTCAGCATGAACTTGCGGTTAAACAAGGCCGATATGGAATGTTTATTGGTTGTTCTAATTATCCCCAATGCCATCATATTGAAGATACTAGTGGCCAAGAAGATGTTGGCGTAGCTTGCCCACAGTGCCAGAAAAAGGGTAAGCAAGCCGAATTAATTGAACGCACCAATCGCTATGGCAAAACATTTTATTCTTGTGAACAATATCCTAAATGTAAGTATGTCCTTAATTATCCACCCGTTGCTGAAAATTGCCCTCAATGCCTTTGGCCGATATTAGTGAAGCGTAAAATGGCGAGTGGTAACGTCATAATCTGTCCAGAAAAGAAATGCACCTATAAGCGTAAAGAGATATAATACGCGCAATTATTTAACTAAACTTCTGGAGAGACAAAATGTCATCAACTTTTGTTGCAATTTTAATGGGTTCAGATTCTGACCTACCTGTTATGCAAGCAACTATCAGCGTTTTAAAAACATTTGGTATTGAACATGAAGTACGTGTTCGTTCAGCCCATAGAACACCCGATGCTGCTAAAGCTTACGTAAAAGATGCTGAAGAACGTGGCTGTAAAGTCTTTATATGTGCTGCAGGTTTAGCCGCTCATTTAGCCGGTGCTGTTGCAGGAATGACCACTCGTCCAGTTATTGGTGTTCCCATTGATAACGGACCATTACAAGGTCATGATGCCTTACTTTCAACGGTTATGATGCCGGGTGGAATACCGGTCGCAACGGTTGCTATTGGTAAAGCAGGTGCAAAAAATGCGGGTTATTTAGCCGCACAAATATTAGGTATTGCGGATCCATCTATTGCAGAAAAAGTAAAAGCAGAACGCGCTGCTAATGTTATTGCTTTACTTGCAAAAGATGAAGCGATGCAAGAAAAATTAACATAAATTTTATGTGTTATTCGAGAAACCAGCGATTTGCTGGTTTTTTTATGTCCAAAATTTACCCTGATATTTTTGTTTAGCTAAAATATAAATATTCCGCTAGATATTTACTGCGATTGAATGTGAATACCCGAATAGCCCCATTAGACCAAAGGATAATTTTTAAACGCAATAATAGGCGTAAACTATCCTCAGTAAGTGCCGAAGTTAAGTAGCACTAAATAGCTACCAGCACCGTAATATAATGAGGAAAGTCGATGAACAATATTTATGACCAAGGCTTAGACAAAGTTGCAGCCAATAACCAGCCTTTAACACCGATTAACTTTTTAAATCGAACCGCCGACGTACATCCTGAACGCGTTGCCATCATTCATGGTAAACAACAAATCACTTATCGTGAATATCGTAATAATGTTAGACGCCTAGCCTCAGCATTAATGCAACGCGGTGTTAAGCCCGGTAATACAGTGGCCATCATGGCGGCTAATATTCCTGCCTTTCTAGATGCCCATTATGGTGTGCCGTTAACGGGTGCAGTATTACATTCGATAAACATTCGTTTAGATGCTGAAAGTATTGCTTTTCTTTTCGACCATGGCGAATGTGATGTACTCTTAACCGATACGGCTTTTTCTTGTGTGGTAAAAAAAGCACTAACCTTATGTTCACGTCAACCGCTGATTATTGATATCGATGATGTAATGAGTGAAGGCGGTGAACGTTTAGGTTGTGTTGAGTATCAAGACTTACTTGCCGAAGGTAATGAAAATTTCACCGGAAATTTAATTCATGATGAATGGCAAGCACTGGCGTTAAATTATACTTCAGGGACAACGGGTAACCCAAAAGGTGTGGTCTATTCACATCGCGGCGCTTATTTAAATTCGCTGGGTAACAACATGATCTGGCCATTAGGCAATAACTCAGTGTACCTATGGACACTGCCAATGTTCCATTGTAATGGTTGGTGTTTTCCATGGACGGTTGTTGCTGTGGGTGGAACACAAGTTTGCTTAAGGCAGGTAGAAGTTGGTGCAATCATTGAAAGTTTAATTGAACATAAGGTCAGCCATTTTTGTGGCGCGCCAATCGTCTTAAATATGATTTTAAATGCAGACCAAACGTTACTGGCAAAAGTACCACGTGGCATAAATATCATGACCGCGGGGGCTCCACCACCACCATCCGTTATTAAAGGCATGGAAGCAATGGGGTTTGATATCACCCAAGGCTATGGTTTAACTGAAGTTTATGGGCCTTGTGTGGTAAGTGAATGGAAAGATGAATGGAATGATAAAAGCGACGATGAAAGAGCTGCGTTAAAAGCGCGTCAAGGTGTGCGCTATCCTACACAAGAAGAAGTCGATGTATTAGACCCTGAAACTATGCAGCCCGTCCCTTGTAATGCTGAAACGGTTGGTGAAATTATGTTTCGTGGTAATAGCATGATGAAAGGTTATCTAAAAAATGAGAAAGCGACTAATGAAGCATTTAAACATGGCTGGTTCCATTCTGGTGATTTAGCCGTTAAGCATCCAGATGGTTATATTGAAATAAGAGATCGTTCTAAAGATATTATTATTTCAGGTGGAGAAAATATATCTTCAGTAGAAGTCGAAAGTATTTTATATCAACACCCTGACATATTAGAGGCAGCCGTTGTCGCTAAAAGTGATGAGAAATGGGGGGAAACTCCATGCGCCTTTGTTTCATTAAAGCGAGGCCGAAGCGCTACAGAGCAAGATATCATCAGTTTTTGTCGAGAACATATGGCTATATTTAAAGCCCCTAAGACAATTGTGTTTAGTGATTTACCAAAAACGTCGACAGGTAAAGTACAGAAATTTATTTTACGTGAAAAAGTAAAAAGCCTCTCATAACTATCAAGTGTTTAATTTTGGCGATAAAATTATTTTTATCTGAAATTAAACACTTATTTTATCTATTAGATAAACGCCGTATAATCATAAAATAATCCTTTAATTTTCCATTATTATTTATGATGACTTCTGCCGAAGAGGCTTACAGCCAAGGTGGTATTATTGCTTATCCAACCGAAGCTGTTTTTGGCCTAGGTTGCGATCCTGATAATTTACTCGCAATTGAAAAATTACTTAGCATTAAAAACCGCTCTCCAGAAAAGGGCCTCATTTTACTAGCGGCTAACTACTCTCAATTACTCCCTTATATTGATGACAGTAAAATACCGCAAGATAAACGCTTGAGTATACTTTCTCGCTGGCCTAACGGTATTACTCAATTATTGCCAAAAAATAGTAATACTCATCGGCTACTTACTGGAAAATTTTCCACCATAGCCGTTCGATTGACTAGCCAACCTGATGTAGTAGCGCTGTGCAACAAGGTAAATAAACCAATTGTTTCTACCAGTGCTAACCTATCGGGGGAGGAGCCGGCAAGAACTTGGCAAGACGTTGAAGAAACTTTGTCAGCTGAAATCGATTTCATCATAAAAGGTAGTACTTTAGGGTATACTCAACCTTCAAGAATAATTGATGCACTGACCGGAGAGACAATTCGAGCATGAGCCAAGTAAGCATAGAAACAGTCATTGAATTTTTAAAATCACTGCAAGACAATATTTGTTCAGCATTAGAAGCCGCCGACGGTAGTGGGCAGTTCGTTGAAGATAACTGGATACGCGCTGAAGGCGGTGGTGGCCGTACTCGAGTATTAACCGACGGGACTGTTATTGAACAAGGTGGTGTAAACTTTTCAGAAGTCTCTGGTGATAAGTTACCCCCATCAGCGAGTGCTCATCGACCTGAACTAGCCGGTAGAACCTGGCGAGCTTGTGGTGTTTCATTAGTTATTCACCCTAAAAATCCTTATATCCCCACGTCACACGCTAATGTACGATTTTTTATCGCTGAGAAAGAAGGTGAGGAACCTGTGTGGTGGTTTGGTGGTGGTTTTGATTTAACCCCTTTTTATCCTATAAAAGAAGATGTTGTTCATTGGCACCAAACGGCAAAATCACTTTGTCAGCCTTTTGGTGAAAATGTTTATAATGAGCATAAAAAATGGTGCGATGAATATTTTTATTTAAAACATCGAGATGAAACGCGTGGTGTTGGTGGTTTATTTTTTGATGATTTGAATCAATGGGATTTTGATACTTGCTTAAATTATATTAAAGCTGTTGGGCAAGGCTTTGTTGACGCTTATGTTCCGATTATCGAAAAAAGAAAGCACATTGAATTCTCTGAGCAACAACGTCAATTTCAATTATATCGCCGTGGCCGTTATGTTGAGTTTAACTTAGTCTTTGACCGAGGAACCTTATTTGGTTTGCAGTCAGGTGGGCGTACAGAATCGATATTAATGTCGATGCCGCCACTTGCTCGTTGGGAATATAATTATCAGCCCGATCCAACAAGTCAAGAAGCTGAACTGGCTCAGTACTTAGTACCACAAGACTGGTTAGCTCAATAATTATTATCATTTATAATACTTCAGCTAGATTTTTTTGAACGCCGATTGAACGAGAAGCGTAAAGCTTCTCGTGTTTCTGTCAATGACATTAGCTGGTTTATATTTGCATCACCAAGCTTACTTGCCACTGTTATTTACCTCTACTCCCGTCTATTTGTAAAATGTTTAAATAAAAGTTAAAACAACGCAATTTTATTGCGCTAGGTCATGTTTTTATTTTTAAGTCTCTATAGAATCCGTTTCATTAAATACCCATAAAATAAACAGGGACTTTGCACATGAAAAAACGTTTACTTACTTTAGCTGTTTTAGCTTCTCTTTCTGTAACTGCCTTTGCTGAAGATTATAAAGCCGGAGATTTTGTTTTCCGTGTTGGTGCGACTATGGTTAACCCAGATAGCGGTAAGTCAGGGGTTTTTGTTGAAGCATTAGGAGGTAACACGCCATTATCTCTTTCTGTTGATGACAATACTCAACTTGGCTTAAATTTTATTTATTTCTATGATAACAATTGGGCAATAGAAGTTTTAGCTGCAACACCATTCGCCCATGATGTCATTATTCACGATCAACAACGTATCTCTGCCGGACTGTTTGGTGCGAACGTGGATGGTGCGACATTAGCGGAAGTCACACAGTTACCACCCACAATTAGTGCACTTTATTACTTTAACAGTGCATCGAACATTAAACCTTATGCGGGTGTTGGCATAAATTACACCATATTTTTTGATGAAAGTTTTAAAAGTACACCTGAATCCTTAGGTTTTAATGATTTAGAGCTTGATGGCTCATTAGGCTTATCGTTTCAAGTGGGCGCCGATTACTTAATAAATGATAAGTGGCACGTAAATGCTTCCGCTCGTTATATTGATATTAATGCCGATGCCACCTTCAAAATTGGTGATATTAAAGGGTCTGCGTTAGTAGAAATTGACCCTATGGTTTATTCAATCATGTTGGGTTATAAGTTTTAGTATTATTAATAACACAAACTCTTAACAACACCCTTTTAAGGCAGTCATCTTTTATATAAAGGTAACTGCTTTTTTTATATTCATCATGCCTTTATTACGATAACCTTAAGTATAATTTATTACCCAGTGCTTTCTATGGATCAATATCGCGTCTTTGGTAACCCTATCAAACAATCACGTTCGCCCATTATTCACCAATCTTTTGCGCAGCAAACTCAGCAGCAACTTAACTACCAAAGTGAATATGTAGCACTAGAGCTATTTGAACAAACAATCATTACTTTTATGAATAGTGGCGCTAAAGGTGCCAACATTACCGCTCCTTTTAAAGAACAAGCGATGGCATTATGCGATAAATTAACCGAGCGGGCTCAACTTGCCGGCGCGGTAAATACCTTAACGTTTGCGGGTGGTAAAATATTTGGCGATAACACCGATGGGGAAGGGCTTGTACAAGACTTCCTTAATCATAAAATATTATTAAAAAATAGTCGTATTTTATTATTGGGTGCCGGTGGTGCTGCTAAAGGCGTGATTTTACCTTTATTAGCACAAGGACCACAGAAAATTGTTATCGCCAATAGAACAGTTAGTAAAGCTGAAGAGCTGATTAAAAAGTTTAACAACAATAAATTAACGGCTACAGGGTTCGATGCTCTGGGAGCAGAAAAGTTTGACCTTATTATCAATGCAACATCGGCAAGCTTAACGGGGAAAATTCCACCGTTATCAAAAGAGCTTATTGCTAATACCGACTGTTACGATATGGTTTATGGTAAAGAACTTAGTCCATTTTTAGCTTGGGCGAAAGCCAATGGCGCAAGTAATGTTATTGATGGTTTAGGTATGTTGGTAGAACAAGCCGCCGAAAGTTTTAGAACTTGGCGAAATGTTTCACCTGAAACCGCATCGGTGCTAAATAGGCTAAGAAAAGAGGATTAAGATGAATCAACAAATAATCTTCAACGATGATATAACTTATGATAACAACCAACAGGGCTGGATCTTTAGTGGATTACTCTCTGGTGAGCGTATTAATATTCTTATTAAGTGTACAAAGCATAATGTAATGAGTGATGCATTGAAATTTGATTTAGAAGAAATCGTTGAAGAGTGGCTCGACGATAATGAGCCACTCCATGAAAGTCGAATAGAGCTGTACTATAAGTAACGGGCTAATAAATTATTATTGAGCAAGGTACTCATTCTTAAGCTCAACATAATTAATCGCAGACTGACTAAGAAATGCTTGCTCACTTTCTTTTAGTAATCTCACTTGTTTTACCGGGTTACCTACATATAGGTGACCACTCTCTAACGTTTTATGAGGAGGCACCAAAGAACCTGCACCAATAAAAACGTCACTTTCAATAATCGCGCCATCCATAATGATTGCCCCCATACCAACAAGTATACGATCTCCTAACGTGCAACCATGTAGCATGCACTTGTGACCAACGGTAACATCTTCACCTATAATGAGAGGATTGCCTGTTGGATTACCTGCGCTTTTACGGGTTACATGCAATACCGTACCATCTTGGATATTGGTTCTATTGCCAATGCTAATAGTATTAACGTCACCCCTAGCGGCGACCAAAGGCCAAATACTGACATCGTCACCCATAGATATATCTCCAACGAGTACAGCAGACTCATCAATATAGACCTTTTGGCCCAATTTTGGTGTGATTTTATTGTAGCTACGTAATATAGTTTTATTCATAATGAGAATTAGGTTGTGAACTTGTGCATTAATATTAGCAAATATCGACTAAAGGTTGAAAAAATATCAGTTATAAACTGTATTAATATAAATGTTTAGTTTAACGAAAGAGTATCAGCTAATAGAAGTGTGGTTAATAAATGTGGTATTCGGTCGAATAAACCTCAATAAAAACGTGGCCTGTACGTTAATTAAGCGAACAAACGTTTATTTCAAACTTATTACAAAAAAGGGTTGACGCCCAGCGAGAAATCTCTAGAATGCGCTCCAGTTCCAAGGGGTTCAGTCAAAACGAACCACGAAAGAGCTGTTTTGATAAGTTATCTACATCACTTTAGGGTAAAGTAGTTAACTTAACGTTTTATAGATAAGGTTTGAATCTTCGAAAAGAAACTTCAAATTAAATTAAATAAAACGTTGACATCAAAACTGAG
>NZ_JACGUS010000119.1:0-159919 GCF_014076785.1 Colwellia sp. MB3u-55 | reverse complement strand
ATAAATACATAAACAATGGAGATTAAAATAATAATGAAAAATTCAAATATAAAGCAAAACTTTAATCGTTCGTTAGCTGCTATTGCAGTTGGGGCATGTTTAGCTGCGTCTCCGATGACCTTTGCCGATAATGTTAGTGGCTCTATTTACGGTAAAGCAATTTAGGGTAAAAGTGTAACAATTAAGAACCCAGCGACAGGTTTAAACGTGTTGTTGGTGAAGATGGTCGTTTTAACTTTTCTAAGTTGCCGACAGGCAAGTATACTGCTGGCAATGGTGTAGATACTCGAAACATCTTAGTCGCTATTGGTAAGGGCAGTAATGTTGATTTTACAGAAGTTTCTGAAATTATCTCTATTGTGGGTAATTCTTTAGTTAGTATCGATACCACATCGGTAGAATCGACTTCAGTCTTTACTGCTGAGCAAATAGACTTATTACCGGTAGCAAGAGATTTGACATCAGTTGCTTTGTTAGCTCCGGAGCAACAGCAGGTGATTCTGGTTTAGGAAATGGTAATACGGCCTCTTTTGGTGGTTCGTCAATTGCTGAAAATGGTTATTTTATTAATGGTTTCGATGTTACTTATATTAGTAACTTTACCTCTTTTGCTGACCTTCTTTATGATGCTGTTTCACAGCAACAAGTTCGCACCGGTGGTTATGGCGCAGAATACGGTCGTTCATTAGGTGGCGTTGTTAGTTTAGTAACTAAACGTGGTTCAAATGAATGGAAATTTGGTGGCTCAATTGAATCTACGCCAGCAAGTTTTAGAGAAGATGGCAAAGATGTTACTTCTCGCGATCCTGATTTAGAATACTCTAACCGTTATTCTTCATTCCGCTCAGCTAATGAATTTGACTCTTTATCCTATAATGCCTATGCATCAGGCGCTATTGTTGAAGATAAACTATTCTTTTTTCGCTTATTTGAAGGCCAAGATGATGAAAGCAATACCTTTGGTAAACAAACAAGTGAGACAATGAAAGACGACTCACCAATGTACTTGTTAAAGCTTGATTGGAATATTTCAGACGACCATTTATTAGAGATGACTTACATCGATAATGAAGAAACACAAGAATTTACCTTATACAGTAACCCTGAAGATATGTATTAAACTGGAACTCATGGTGAAGCTGCTGACCCTTATGAAATCACCAAAGGTGGCGATTTTTTTATCGTTAACTATACCGGATTTTTAACTGATGATTTCTTAGTAAGTGTTCTTTGGGGCAAAATGACCAATGAACTAGAAACGCGTAACCCTTATATCGGCCCTGGCGATGAATGTGAGTTAGTATTCGATCGCCGTGAAACACCTTCAAGTTCACAAAGCATTGGTTGTTGGGGTATTGCTCAAGGCCAAAGTACTGTGCCTGAAGCTGGGATCGCTTCTGATACTGATGAACGCGACTCTTTACGTTTAGGCGCAGAATGGATTCTAGGTAAACATACACTTCGTGTCGGTTATGACCAAGAGAAATTTACCTCGACTAAACGAGGCACTACTTTTACAGGTGGCGAATACTGGCGCTGGCATGTAGCTCAAGATGTTGACGGAGCAGGCGGACAAAGTGTCAATGGCGCATTTGTAACAGCAGGTGAAGAATATATTCGCCATAGAGAAAGTAATACGGGTTCTGCTTCTTATGAAGTTGAAAACACAGCATTTTATATAGAAGACACTTGGCAAGTTACTGATGAGTGGATGGTATACTTAGGTTTGCGTTCAGAAGGCTTTGAAAACCCCAACGGTGATGGCGATTCATTTTTTAAATCTGACAGTGAATTGGCGCCGCGTTTGGGCTTCTCTTGGGATATGGATGGCGATGGTAACAAAAAACTTTTCGGTACGGCCGGACGTTACTTTATGCCAATCGCGGCTAATACAAATATTCGTGCTGCAGGCACTGAATGGAGCTATGAAGAGTACTTTTATGTAGACAGTGCTGATGAAAATCCAATCACTGCTGCTCTTGATAAAGTGGGCGACGCTATTGGTACAAGAAACTCTAACGGTGATGAGAAAGCGCCTGATTCAAGAACCGTAGCGGCAACAAACTTAAAACCTATGCATCAAGATGAATTTATTCTTGGCTATCAACAGCAGGTTGATGACTGGATTTTAGGTGCGAAGGCTATTTACCGTGAAGTTAAAGATGGCATGGATGATTACTGTTCTCATCAGCCATTTATCGATTATGCAACAGACAATGGTTATAATGATTTTGATTATAAATCAATGGCTGGCTGTATGATGATGAACCCAGGTAATGATTTTTCTATTGCGCTGGATCTTAACAATGACGGTAATTACGAGGTAGAAAGTGTTCCTAAAGAATACTTTGGCCTAGAAAAATACAAACGTACTTATAAAGCTTTAGAATTCACTTTCGAGAAGCCTTTTGCTGACGGTTGGTTCTTGCAGGGCTCTTATACTTTAGCTAAAAGTGAAGGTAACTCAGAAGGTTATGTTAACTCGACTCTAGAGCAAGATGATGCAGGTTTAACACAAGACATTGATAATGCATTATTTCAAGATGGTGCCTATGGTGCTTTACCCAATGATCGTCGTCACACTTTTAAAGCTTTTGGTGCATACCAAGTTAATGATGAGATTTCAGTATCTGTTAATTTCAGTTTACAATCTGGTCGTCCAAGAAACTGTGTTGGTTTTATTCCACTTGACGAACTTAGAGATGAGTTAGGTGTTGATGCTGGCGGTTTAGCTAATTACGGTGCTTCATCGTTTTACTGTGGTGGTGTATTAGGTAATCGTGGCGATCAAGGCCGTACTCCATGGGTTAAAAATGTTGACCTAGGTTTAACGTATAAGCCGGAATATGTTGATGGCTTAACCGTGAAAGTCAATGTTAGAAATGCCTTTAACTTTCAAGAAGTCACTGAATACAATGAAACAGGTGACGTAGGCTCGGCTTCATCGAGACTGCCTAACCCTAACTATACGACACCGGTAAACTACCAAGCTCCACGTAGAATTACACTGACTGCTCGTTATAGTTTCTAATTAAATAGTAAAGTTAAACATATTTAAATTAGCCAAGCCGTTCAGGTAAACTGAGCGGCTTTTTTATAGGTGAGTTTAGCCATTTTTTACTATTACATTAAAACATTAAGGGAGAAGCCCCGGACCGCCTTGGTTTTCAACAGTATCAAAAGAACAAAACGAATTAGCAGGTATTTCACCTTTAAATCTAGGGTCCCATTATGATGGAAATGAGGGATTAAAACGTGCGTTTTTTCGGTAAACGTGAGGCTAAATGGGGAGGTAGTTAAGTGCTCATTTTGCTAAAGTGAACAACATTGACGCGCATGCTGTCGCTTATAAGTGCACGGCTATTTGTCATAGTACTTACGCAATATTGAATTTAAGGTTACGCTATGCTTTTTTACACTATATATATTAAGAGGTAATGCTTTGCTACAGCGGACTTTATATTTATTACGCCATGGTGAAATTGCTACACCGGGTATTTTAGCCGGTAAAACAGATGTCGCACTTTCTGAAAATGGCTTGCAACAGCTGTGGGACGTTAGCCAAAAATTACCTGAGATATCCTTTTGTATCAGTTCGCCTCTGCAACGTTGTCAGGTGTTTGCCAAAGCATACTCATTAAAATACAGCATTAATCTTCAATTAAGCGATAACCTTAAAGAAATGAATTTTGGTGATTGGGATGGGCAAACCTATCAAGCCTTGTGGCAGATAAAAGCCAGTGCTGTGCAGCCTTCACTGGGTGATTTTTGGCAAAATCCTTGGCAGCATGCTGTGCCTAATGGTGAAGCTATGGCTGATTTTGCCAAGCGTGTCGATACTTGGTGGCAAGAATGGCTCGCAGACGCACCCGAGGGGAATACCTTAGTGGTTGCGCATGGCGGTGTTATCAAACACTTAATTGCGCGCGTACTTAATTTGCCTATGCCAGGCACGGTTCATATGAGTCATATTGATATTCCTTATGCGGGGCTAGTTAAAGTTAATATTTATACTGATGATAGTGGCGTTGATTGGCCAAAAATAGTGTGGTGATAAGTTACCTTGATAAGTCAATGAGTTCGGTGTTATTGGCAATTAAAACTTGCTATTTTTAGTGAGCAGACGATAATCTCCACACAAAATTATATAACTCATTTTTAATGTGGGAATGTGGTGAAAAACCGCAACTGTACCCGCAACTGTAAAAGCCTTTTAGTGGTAGTTAATAACCATAAAGCTTAAGTCAGGATACCCATTAATTTAGAGTCATTTGCCTATCAAAATGACAGGCATAACCAACAAAGTCGAGCGGGTTTACTCGAACATTGTATTATCGACTCTTGCATTTTTAATAAACTAAGAGATTGATTGTGCTCTGTTTGCCGCTCCTTAAGTGTCAACAGTATGTGAGTAGCAATTTTTGAATAGTCGCAAGGATCAATCCTCATCAATAAATACCGCTAATACCGCATTGCTTTCAGTGCAGCACCTTTCTTGGCATGCCGACAGCCAGCTTATTTTAGATGATATTTCTTTCACCATTGAAAAAGGCAGTTTTACTGGTATTTTAGGGCCTAATGGAGCAGGAAAGTCTAGCTTACTTCGCTGCTTATATCGTTATGTAAAACCCGATTCTGGTTTGGTAAAATTTAATCAAAAAGATATTTGGCAAAAGTACGACGCCTATCAATATGCGCAAGATATCGCTGTAGTTTTACAAGAAACACCCACCCATTTTAACTTAACTGTTCATGACGTTGTTGCGCTCGGTTTATTGCCACACAAAGGTCTATTTACCCGTGAACAAGCCAGCGACCGACTCAAGATAGACCGTGCTATTAAGCAGGTTGGCTTAGTGGATAAAAATTTACAAAATTTTGAACATTTATCTGGTGGAGAAAAACAACGCGCACTTATAGCTCGTGCTATCGTACAAACGCCCAGCTTACTTATTATGGACGAGCCAACCAGTCATCTTGATGTTCGCTACCAAATTCAGGTTATTGAATTAGCTAAATCGCTAGGCATCACGGTTATTGCGTCTTTTCATGACTTAAACCTTGCCAGTGCGATGTGCGATCAACTGCTGGTGTTAGATAAAGGCAAACTGGTTGAACAAGGGTCACCACAAGCTGTGATCACCTCTGAGATGTTATCAAATGTATTTGGTGTTTGCGCGCAAGTCTCTCTTCATCCACAACATAAGGTTCCTCATATTTCTTATTTTTATGGCTACGATACTCAAGACAAAACGGCAGAAAGTAGAGCGTTACCTCATGTTTAAGGTCAATCATTCGGGGATTATTTTTCTGACCTTAGCTTTTGGTGTTATCAGCTTTATTGCGTCGTTATCTTTAGGTGCGGCAGATATCAGTTTTAGCGATGTTACTACGAGTCTACTGGCTAGTTTATCCGCAGATAAAGACGCTAGTGAGGTGATTTTTTATGAGCGTATTATTTGGGAATTACGCATGCCACGCGCTATTTTAGCGTTTTTAGCAGGGTGTGGCTTAGCGGTTTCTGGCCTGATTTTACAAACGGTAACGCGAAACCCCTTAGCCGACCCTTATCTTTTTGGTATTTCTTCAGGGGCTTCTTTAGGAGTCGTTATATCTATTGTTTTACTGGGCAGCACTATTTCTGTTGTAACACCTGTCGCGGCTTTTGTGGGCAGTTTAGTGGCGATGCTAATGTTGCTAATGATCTCTGGTCGTCGGCAAAGTCAACAAGTTGAATCTATGCTATTGGCTGGCGTAGCGTTATCGTTTTTGTTTAGCTCGTTTACTAGCTTGTTACTTTATCATACCGATCCACAAGCGGTTACGGCGATATTATTTTGGACTATGGGCAGTTTTTCGCGTGCGCAATGGTCAATCTTATGGTTTCCCGCGGTCGTTATTATTAGCTGTGTCATTATGATGTTAGCGTATCGACGCCAGTTGAATGCAATGTTGTTAGGCGATGAAAGTGCGACAACCTTAGGTATTAATGTTAATCGCTTTCGCTTAGTGATGTTGGTACTGAGTTCACTGATCACCGCAACGTTAGTCTCTTTGTGCGGCGGTATAGGCTTTGTTGGCTTGATGATACCCCATATTGTACGATTTTTTGTTTCTCAAGGTACTGTTTTTGGCATTATGTTAACGGCTTTAGTTGGGGGTGTTTTTATGATTTGGGTGGATGTATTATCGAGAGTTGTATTAGAAAACCAAGAGCTACCCGTAGGTGTTATCACTTCTGCTTTGGGGAGCTTATTCTTTTTATCCTTGTTGTACTTTCGCAAAAATAAAGCTTAAAGGAGCTATTGATGAACTTTGCTATTAAAAAAGTAACTGATGTGTTTAATCAACAGATCCAGTCGACTATCGATGGAAAAACTAAACCACTCGGCGCATTAGGCCAACTAGAAGATACCGCTAAAATTATTGCCGCGGTGCAGTTATCAACAGTAAATACTGACCAACAATCATTGAGTATTAAACATCCTAGTTTATTTATATTTGCTGGTGATCACGGTGTTGCAGCGCAAGGTGTGTCTATTGCACCGAGTGAAGTGACCTCACAAATGGTTGCTAATTTTGCCAGCGGTGGCGCGGCGATCAATGTCTTTTGTAAGCAGCTTGGTTGGCAGCTAAGTGTGGTAGATACGGGTATTTTATCGCCAATTGATAATTGTTCAGGCGTTATCAATCAACGTTTAGGTAATATCACGGCACCGTTAAATATCGCATCAGCGATGAGTCTAGCGCAAGTTGAACTCGGTTTTGAAAAAGCAACTGCTTTGGTCAAATCAGTTCATGAAAAAGGCTGTAACTTAATTGCTTTTGGTGAAATGGGAATTGGTAACACCACTTCTGCCGCAGCTATTATGGCGGCTGTTATGGCTATTCCAGCCAGTGAATGTGTTGGTCGAGGTACTGGCGTTAGTGATGAAATAGTAAAAATAAAACAACAGGTCATTGAGCAAGCATTAGTGCTTCATCAAGGAAATCTAAACAGCCCTAAAGAAATTTTAGCGTCTTTAGGCGGTTTTGAAATCGTACAAATTACCGCCGCTATGTTAGCGGCGGCCGAACAAGAGATGCTTGTTGTTGTTGACGGTTTTATTTGTACTGCCGCCGCTATGCTCGCTATCAGCATTAATAAAAACGTTAAAAATTATATGATTTTTGCTCATTGCTCGGGTGAGCAAGGTCATCAAAAGATGCTTAGCCATTTGCAGGTTAAGCCGCTATTAAATTTAGGCTTACGCTTAGGGGAAGGCACAGGCGCTGCATTAGCACTGCCATTAATTCAGGCAGCTGCGGCTTTTTATAATGATATGGCAAGCTTTACTCAGGCGCAAGTGACTGATGTTACGGGTGCTAACACTAACAAAGCTGAAGATTAAATGACTAAGCAAACACGCTGGCAACAATGCCAACAACAATACTATTTGTTGTTACTTGCTTTAAGTTTTTTTACTCGTATACCGGTGCGTTTACCTGAGGTGGTAAAACCTGAAATGCTCCATCAAGCGAGCCGATATTTTGCCTTAATTGGTTTATTTATTGGTGTGATCACCGCCTCTACTTTAGTATTGTTGGCGAGCTTTTTACCCATTTCTTTAGCGGTACTCATTTCTATGGCGGTGAGCTTATTGCTTACCGGCGCTTTTCACGAAGATGGTTGGGCTGATGTTTGGGATGGCTTCGGTGGTGGTTGGACTGTTGAACAAAAGCTAAACATTATGAAAGATAGCCGTTTAGGGACTTATGGCGCAGCCAGCTTGTTTTTCATTTTAATGATCAAATATCAGAGTTTAGTGTTATTAAGTAGCCATAGCAGCAATCCTTTATTAGCACTTTCTGTGGCATTGATTATAGCGCATACCTTAAGCAGGGCCGTCAGTACCAGTTTAATCTTTAGCATGGCTTATGTCAGCGAAGATGCACAATCAAAAGTTAAACCTTTAGCGCAGCATTTATCTCTAAAAGGCTTGTTAATCTTATTAATCACCGCAGCGTTGGTGATATTTAGCTTATTACCAGCATTGCATTGTTTAGCACTAATAGGGGGCTTATGGGTAATGCGTCTTTTATTAATATTTTGGTTTAATCGTCAACTAGGCGGTTTTACTGGTGATTGTTTAGGAGCGGCGCAACAAATTTTAGAAGTGGCGGTTTATATTATTTTACTGGTCTTGGCATCTCCTGCGACAACATTTTTGACGGAGGCAGGCCTATGAAAATTAGTGATGCCAATACACTTCATTTAATTTTAGGCGGCGCACGCTCAGGAAAGTCGAGCCTCGCCGAAAGTATTGCCAAACAGGCTGAGTTAGCCGGGCTAACGATATGTTATCTCGCTACAGCACAAGCCCATGATGAAGAAATGAGCGCACGTATTTTACAGCACCAAGACGAGCGTCCTCAACATTGGCAACTGCTTGAGTCGCCTTTGTATTTAGCTGAGGCACTTCAACAAGCATTACAAAGCAGTGATTGTGTGCTGGTTGATTGCTTAACACTGTGGCTCAGTAATTGTTTGTGCCATCAAGATAGCGAGTTTTATCGCCAACAAAAGTCACTGTTTATCGAATTTATAACGCTTTTTATTAGTGATACCTGCACTTATCAATCAAAAAAACTTATTTTTGTTAGTAATGAGGTTGGGCATGGCATTGTGCCTATGGGCGAGCTGTCGCGACAATTTGTCGACCAAGCGGGTTGGCTGCATCAAGAACTGGCGACATTAGCTAAGCAAGTCGATTTTGTCATTGCTGGATTACCACTGACATTAAAAAGTGACGCGTTGATTAGTCAAATATCGGAACAACAAAACTAATGAAAACATTAATGGTGCAAGGCACCACCTCTGACGCTGGAAAGAGTACTTTGGTTGCTGGTTTATGCCGAGTATTTGTAAATTTAGGTTATAAAGTTGCACCGTTTAAGCCACAAAATATGGCTTTAAATAGTGCTGTTACTAGTGATGGTGGTGAAATTGGTCGGGCGCAAGCACTGCAAGCGGTTGCGGCAAAGATTGCCCCACGTGTTGATTTTAATCCGATATTACTTAAACCTAATAGCGATACTGGTGCACAAGTGATTGTTCATGGTCGAGCCATATCAAATATGGAGGCGACCAGCTACCACGACTATAAAAAAGTAGCGATGGACGCTGTCCTTGAATCACATCACCGTTTAGCGAAAGAGTTTCAGCTGCTAATGGTTGAAGGGGCTGGTAGCCCCGCAGAGATAAATTTACGCGCTAATGATATTGCTAATATGGGCTATGCCGAAGCCGTTGATTGTCCAGTGATCCTCGTTGCTGATATCGACCGGGGGGGTGTTTTTGCTCACTTAGTGGGAACACTCGAGCTATTATCACCTTCAGAGCAAAACCGCGTGGAAGGTTTTATTATTAATCGCTTTCGTGGAGACATTAACTTATTAACGTCTGGACTTGATTGGTTAGAAGAGAAAACGGGTAAGCCAGTATTGGGGGTATTACCTTATTTACACGACTTAACGCTTGACGCCGAAGATGCCGTTGCGATTGAAAATAAGGTTGAACAAGCCAAAATAAATATTGTTGTACCGTTATTACCGCACATAAGTAACCATACCGACTTTGATACGTTACGCTTGAACCCGGAAATAAATTTACGCTATGTTAAAATGGGCGAGCGGATAAACAATTGTGACTTAGTGATTTTACCCGGCAGTAAAAATGTTATTTTTGATCTGCAATTTCTTAAAGACCAAGATTGGCAAAGCGATATAGAACGTCATTTACGCTACGGCGGTAAAGTGTTTGGTATTTGTGGTGGCTATCAAATGCTTGGGCAAACTATCAACGATCCTGAAGGTGTTGAGTCAACGATTGAGACGATAACCGGCTTAGGTTTACTCGAACTTACCACTGAATTAACCGCAGAAAAAAAATTAGCTCAAGTCTCTGCCACTATGACCTTGGGCAGTAAAAGTTGTCAGGTCAAAGGTTATGAAATTCATTGTGGTGTTTCTACCATGACGGCTATTGATAATAAAACCCCTGTGCCTCTGTTGCTCAATAAAAGTGACAATCAGACCAGCGATGGTTGTGTTTCAAATGATAATCAAATAGCGGGCACTTATCTACATGGTATTTTTGATGAAGGGGCTGCGACACAATTATTAGTTGACTGGTTAGACAGTAACAATGATATCCAGCAGACGATTAATCTTGATGAACACCGAGAGCAACAGCTTGAACGTTTGGCTAATGTTTGCCAGCAATACTTAAGAATATCAGCGATTGAAGATATTATTAACAACAGCAAAACGACCACACCCTAGTGCTTGAAAAGCGCCTCTTAAAAAGTAAAAGGCTTAATACAATGACAAAAAAATTTATATCCTTCGCCGTAATAAGCTTATTACTGATAGTCATACCCAGTAAAAGTTTTGCTGAGCAATCGGCAAAGCGCATCGTTGCCTTAGCACCACATATTGTTGAAATGTTATTTGATATTGGTGCTGGCGATAAAATAGTCGGTGCGGTTGCCTATTCCGATTATCCTAAAGCGGCGCTAGATATTCCACGTGTTGGCAGCTATCACGGCATGCAAATAGAAAAATTACTGGCATTGAATCCTGATTTAGTTATTGTTTGGAAGTCAGGCAACTCGCAAAGTGACATTGATAAAATGAAACGTTTAGGACTAAAAATTGTTTTTAGTAATCCGCTAGATATTGCTGATGTTGCCACTGAATTACGTTATTTTGGCGGTTTAACTGGGCATCAACAGCAAGCAGAAAGTGTCGCGTTAGCTTATGAACAACGTTTAAAAAAATTACGGCTCGATAATAAAACTAAGCAAGCTATCCCCGTTTTTTATCAACTGTGGTCAGAGCCAATGATGACCATTAATGGCACAACCTGGATAAATCAATTAATTGAAGTGTGTCAGGGGGTGAATGTTTTTAAAGACAACCCGACGCCTTACCCAAAGATAAGCACGGAAAACGTTATTGTAGCCCAGCCGCACTTAATGATTTTACCGGATGAAAATTCAGATAAACCACAACCCATTATTGACTGGCAAAAATGGCCAGAAATACCCGCGGTGAAAAACAATAAGTTTATTCACGTTGATGCAGATTTATTGCATAGATTCAGTACCCGAATGTTAAGTGGTGTTGCAGATATGTGTGAAAAAATTGATCAGCAAAGATAGTGGTTCAATTTACTGAGCTGATTAATAATTTATCTATCAGCTCAGTAAATTAAAGGCTAAGCCAATGATAATTTTGCGCAGCCCCAGCAATGGTAATTACCACGGAAAGTCATGCTTATTACTGACCTTAATTTAAGTCCACTATGCTGTCATTACACGACCAGGTCTGATGAATTACACTTTTCATAATACATCGAGCTACTGAGTAATATCACCGCGGGTTATTCATCTTAAATGTCACAGTAATACAACAAAAAATACCTGCTGAGTTTAGCTACTGCATTAGTGCTGTAGACGTGATTTTTATGACTGTATTATAAGGTTCAACAGGTTATTGGCAGGCTAACAGCAAGAGACACTTGATATAACGTTAAATAAGGTCGTTCTCGTAGTAGTGGGTGAATGCAATTAAATCCGTTAATATTGCGCGTTAACCCACACTTAATATAGCACAGAGTAAAAATACAAAAAGGGCACATAAATATGTGCCCTAAATCAAATTACTTCTTAATGTCTTACCTTTAAGCGAATCTTATTCAATAAAGGCAATGGCAGATGGGTTTAATTCTGTTGCAAGTCTTGGAAATGCTTTAAGGTTAGTTTCAGTATTTATAACATCAACGCCTGGCTTCTCTGGATTGCTTACGCTAAGCCAAAGAAAGTTTGCAGTATCTAAAGCAATATAGCTAATTTGTTCAGTACCCGTAGCGGCTATCTTTTCATTAGCAATAACACCCGTTGTTGGGTTGAAGGTATATACTGTTGAAAGTTCATAATAACTTGGCGTAAAAAATGTTTCACTGGCAACAAAATAGCCTTTTGTTTCGGATACAACTACGCTTGAACCAATAAAAGCACCGGTATTATTTTCAATATCTGCAGCAGACAAAACACTACTCAAGTTATAATCACTTGTCGCTATCGCTTCGATGCGACTAGAGGTTAAATCAGCACTGCTATATGAGTTACGTGTTGTGACATAAACTGTATCTCCTTGACTCACTATACTATGATTCAGTGGGTTTAAGCCTTGAAGCGGAATACCTTTAAGATTATCATTTGCATCAGCATTTGTTTCAATCTCTTGGTCTGTCGCGGTATCAAAAACGGCTACATAAGCTTTGTTTGGTGAAAAAGAGTCAGATAAACGTTGCATAGCAATGAACAGCTTACCATCAGCAATTGTTGCTGAGGCAGGGTTTGGTGTGCCATTACTATTGTTATCAGCGATGTAGCTAGATAGATCTAATTGACCCAATTTGAAATCTTCAAATTGTGTTGCCTGAGGATTAACAATCCAAACTTTGTCTGAACCGTAACGTAAAAGATAAGCTTTGCTTTCATTGACTGACACTAAGTCATAGGGATTACGAGTATTTGAATCACCGGTATCTTGGGTTGTATATGACCAAACTTCTGTATCAAGGGCATCAGCATTATATTTTGAGATAGAATCAATGTTATAACGGCCAATGTGAAAAACGTCTTTATTATAGCTACGAACAGTATAGTCAGAGGCATCTTTAATATAATAGCCTTTAGTGACTTGCTCTGTAATTGGGTCTAAGGTCACAACTTCAGAGCCTGAAAAATCAGGTGCAACTGTTTGAACAACCGCGAATGATGGTGTGTCTTTCACATCACCGACACTCACTTGAATAGCCAATTCACCCGTTAAGTTCTTTTTACTGTCATCCGTTGCAACAATTGTGACGGCAAAAGGACCGACTTCACCGTTGTCAAAATCAGGAGCATCTATAAAGCTTAATTCACCACTTTGTGTGATGCTAAATAAAGCACCTGAATCATCTGTAAGTGAAAGTACTATAGCGTCTCCATCGGCATCAGTAGCACTATAGGTGCCAACAGACGTTGTGTTTTCTTCTATCGTTGGGCTACTTGCGCCAGTAACTATGGGTGCGACATTACTTTTTGAACTTCCGCCACAGCCAGCAAGAGCAACTGTGCCGAGTACTAAACTTAATGGTAATATGTGTTTTTTAAAGCGAGTTAACATTTAAAATCCTTTAATTGTGTATTTTATTTTTAAGCTGCGACCTTGCGATGTTCTATTCGCAAGATCTTGGTATTTATCGTTAAATAAATTATTGGCGGCAAAAGATATTCTATGTTTGCCTTTTTTCCAGTTGACTGAAAAATCTGATACGGTGCGATTGGCTGGATTACCATTACCTACATGACCGTTATTATTTTCAATTCTGTTAATGAGATTGAAGTACAAGTCTTTATCTTTACTTACTTTAAATGACATGTTCCATGCAGAATTCACCTTGTATTTCAACGCTATGCTGTACTGCTGATGATATATACCAGGTAGTTTCTTATTATTAAATGCGACAAATTTTGATGTGGTTTCACTGTCTATAATATTGGCTTGTAGCGCGAAGGATAATTGCGTTAACAATTGATAATTTGTTTGAATTTCAATGCCTAACAAGTCTGCATTGCTGACATTTCTATAGCTACCGACATTACTTGAGTTAAAAATGGCGACAATTGAATTTTCTAATTTTTGTTGGTAAATAGATGAAGATACAGACAGACTTTTGTAAAGGTACTGTCCACCTATTGAGAGTGTTTTTGCTTCTTCTGGCAATAAATTATCATTACCCTTAAAGGAGCCTCTATCACCAAATAATTCGTACAATGTCGGCGTTCTCACACCATTACTTAAGTTACTAGTAACTTTTAAATTACCTTGCTTAAAGCTTAACCCGACTTCAGTTGTCTGATAATTATCATTGGCTACAAACTTAGCTGCACTGGATTGATTAATCGCTATGTTTGAGTTTTTCTCTTGTAGGTTACTCAACAATGCATACGCTTCTATAGGGAGTGCCTCGGGTTGCCACTCAATGCGAGAGCCTATGTTGAGTTGTTCTTGTTTTGCTGAAATATCACATGACGCTATACCATTACATTGTGTTGGTTTTCCGTTGTGTTCGCTAACAGAGCTGAAATTCTGTTTATTAAAACTGACAAATGGCACTAGATTAAACTCGTTCCATGTAAGGTAAGGTTTAAAGCCGATATGTTTTTTTGTTGTTTCATAATCATTAATATCAAGTTTTATCGAGTCGGGACTTGAAATATAACGCTCATCTTTATTTTCAGCGTAGGCTTCAAATTCAATCGAATTTAACCAAGGTGATTTGCTTAACCATTGATGTTGATAGCTATAGCGTAAGTTGTCAGAGTTTAACGTTGAATTGTTTTCAGGGGAGTTGTTTTGGTAATTCGGCAGTGCTTTTTCTTGATCGTTATATTGTACATTGACTCTGATCTGATGTTGATTAAATTGGAATATGTCGTTTATAAAAAAAGACTTTTTTGTAAATTCATTATTTCTTAATGCTTGTCTATCAGACGTATCACTACGACTAAAGCCCGCTGGAACTATAAAATCGTAATCGTTGTCACTGTTAATATAATGACCACCAAAAGACAAGCTATGAGTTTTAAATGCTTTATTATAAAGCGCATTAACTTCTTGATAGCCAAATGAGCCTGTGGCCAAGGTTAATTTACTCGAGTCTTCGGTGGGGTTGTAAGTGTTAATGCGAATAACACCACCTATAGGGGTAGCGCCGGTACCAATCGCTTGATTTTTACTGATTTCAATACTTTCAATTTGTTCAGTGGGTATCTGGTTTAAATCAAAACCACCAAACTGGCTATCGTTAATAAGTTGACCATCAATATAAAGTTGTACCTGTTTACTACTCGACCCTCTAATTGAAACAGAGACAGGATTACCAATGCCACTTATTTGGCGAATTTGAATGCCATTTATCGACTGTAAAATATCGGCGAGAGTTTGCGATGAGTATATAAAGCTTTCGCGATGTAATACTTGATAATTGGGTGTATTAAATGACTGGTCATTAACAATTTCAATGACTTCTATATCATCAGTTGACACGTCTTCTACTTGCGCAAATACAGGCATCGCTATGAGTAAAAGAACAAAGATACTTCGTAAATAAGAAAAAATAATAACCTCAAAAAATTTTGAGGGAGGTACGGAAGGATCGTGACAACTAGCCATTGCTAATGTCATTAAATTCCGTAGCGCCCACCGCACTGCAAGTCATTCGATATTATTTAGGCCGGTCTCCGGGCTTAACTTTACATCGCGTAAAGTATTACCGTTGCGGGGGCAGCGTCAGAATTATGCATAGCATGTACTAACTTCCCGATTATCTCTAATTCATACCTTGTTAAAGTATAAATATTGAGCACCTAATCAATTATGGTCGTTATTTTGAGACTATTAATATAGCTTGTCAACAGTTAGAGCATTAAATCTATAGTTCATGGCTAGTTAGCTTTAATCGTTCGACGTGTTTAAAGCAACGTCATTTACGCTTTATTTTGATCTGGCCCTTTGAGTTAAGAGGTAAACCATGACCTATCATCAGAAAAACTTTGTTGCCAGACTATTTTATCTGATGGTATTAACGATGATCTGGTGAGGCATTCTTTGACGTTACTGACACTTTAGTGACGGCAATTTATTCTTTTTAATTAATCTCGAGTCGTTCAATAACAGCCAATAAAACCTAAGCTCTACGGTAGGCATTTATTGTCTGCTAATTTCACCTAGGCTGTTTAATGGTGAGTTTGGCTAGTCATTATCAGCGACAATAGTCATTATTATTTATTCGCTATATCTACTGATTTTAAGGTTAATTTTTCAATAATATTAGCTAGCTGATTTTTTTCTTCAGCACTTAATACCGATAATAGCTCTTGCTCACGAGCTAGCACCATAGGTATTAACTGTTGATATATAGCCAAACCTTGCGTGGTTAGTTTTAATAGCGAAGAGCGTTTATCGGATTTATCTGTGTTTTTAACCAATAACCCTTGAGTTTGCATGCTTGTTATTGCACGACTCGCCGGCATTTTTTCTAAGTTAGTTTGTTCGCCTATTTGCTTTGCAGATAATAACTCTCCGTTGCCCAAGCTGGCTAGCACTCGCCATTCTTGACGAGAAAGCTGAAATCTTCCTGTGTAAATGTCAGCAATGTTATCACTCACTTTTACTTGTAGTTGCGTTAGCTGATAAGGAAAAAAGTTGCTTAAGTGTAAACTTTTCATTGTTTAGTTATGCTCGGCTATGCTTGTGAAATCATGTTGTTATCCACTCGAAATGATTCGGCATTTAAGTGATGCTTTTTCAATAGTTTATAGAATTCTGTTCGGTTTCGCTGCGCTATTTTTGCGGCTTGTGAAACATTACCTTCAGTGGTTTTTAGTAATGTTGCTAAGTATTCACGCTCGAATTGCTCTCTCGCTTCTTGAAAAGAAGGCAGTTGTGCACTTTCATTACGTAAAGCATTATTAATTAAACTCTCACTAATTAACGGCTCGGTAGATAAAGCGACACATTGCTCAACAACATTTTGTAATTGTCTAATATTACCGGGCCACTCAGCCCTAATTAAAATCTCCATCGCGGCTTGGCTAAAGCCGTTTATTCTATGGCTGGTACTTTCAATCGCTACAGTTAAAAAGTGCTGGGCGAGCAAAGGAATATCTTCACGTCGTTCAGACAGAGCAGGTAAAGTGAGTTCCACAACATTTAAGCGGTAGTAAAGATCTTCACGAAAGCTTTTATCTATGATCGCTTGTTGTAAGTTTTTATGGGTAGCGGCAATAATACGCACATCAACTTTTACTGACTGGGCACTGCCGACTGGGCGCACCTCTTTTTCTTGTAAGGCCCGTAATAATTTAACTTGAAAACTCATCGGCATGTCGCCAACTTCATCAAGAAATAACGTACCACCATGGGTTGATTGGAAAAGCCCTTGATGATTTTTATCTGCGCCGGTAAAAGCACCTTTACAGTGTCCAAATAACTCCGACTCGAGTAATTGTTCAGGTATTGCGGCACAATTAATCGCCGTAAATTTTTTATCATGACGCTTACTTGCTAAATGCACGGCTTTTGCCAGGAGTTCTTTACCTGTACCACTGGGACTATGGATCAATAAACTAAAGTCACTTTGAGCAACTTGATAAGTTTGCTTTAACAACGAAGACATAACGGCACTTCGGCTAATTATTTTCTTGCGCCAAATATCGGCTTTTTTGTCGGTATTATGAGCGCTATTTTGTGGTTGTAAGCGAATGGCTTCTTGCACGGTAGAGAGTAATTCTTGGCTTTCAAAAGGTTTGGTTAAAAAACTAAATACGCCTTGCTTAGTCGCACTAATAGCATCGGGTATCGTGCCGTGTGCGGTCATAATGATAACGGGTAAATTAGGCTGTTGCTGACGGATTTTTTCAAATAATGCCATTCCATCCATACCTTCCATACGTAAATCGCTGATCACTAATTGCGGATGAAATGTTTCTAAAATACCTAAAGCCATTTTAGCACTGTTTGCTGACTCTATTTGATAACCGGCAGCGGATAGGCGAATATCAAGCAATCTTAATAAACTGGGATCGTCAT
The DNA here is from genome assembly GCF_014076785.1 of Colwellia sp. MB3u-55. Lineage (NCBI taxonomy): Bacteria > Pseudomonadati > Pseudomonadota > Gammaproteobacteria > Alteromonadales > Colwelliaceae > Colwellia > Colwellia sp. MB3u-55. The sequence continues at coordinate 142,228 of NZ_JACGUS010000119.1, read as the reverse complement.
CAACAAGTAGTATTTTTTCACTTTTTTGCTGATCGAATTTTTTGCTATTTGTTGAAACCGTCATCTTTACTGCCCATGCTCATTAATATTATGTTCTATTTTTCTCAGCTGATTTATTTGCTGCTGTAACACTTCTAATTGTTGCTGTTGAAATTGATAGGCTTGCTTAATGAGCTGTCGCGCCTTTTTTTCTTGCGATAGTTCATTAAGTTGTAATATCTGCTGATTGAGTTGTGTTTTTAACATACTAAAAAAGGCAAAGTCACTTTGGCTTAGATTATTTTTACTCAGGGTAATAAACGACAGCTGATTTAATTTACTTTTCGCGGTGAACGGATTGTGAACCGGTGAATGAGGTAGAGCAAAAAACAGTGCTGATTTTAACTGCCATTCAATAGTTTCAGCACTGTTACTTTCATCTTGTTTGATTAAAACGCTCTCGGCTAACGAGACTAATTGATGTTGATGTATTTTATCGGCAATTTGTGCTTTGTTTAACTCGACTAAAGACAAATAATATTTTGTATAATCAGGGGGGACACTCTTAATATGATGGCTTTTATTGTCGGTATTCAGTAACTGACAACCCGTTAATGCGGGCAGTAATAACAGTAAAAAACTAACACTGAGTGTTCTATAAAATGAACATAACATTACACTGATACTCCACTCGTTGTTTTTGTTAGAAAAGCATTAGGCAACGTTATTGTCATCGCAGTGCCACTATTTTTACCTGTACTACTGGTTATGTTAATTGTGCCATTTAAGCGCATCAGTAATTCTTTTACTATGGTTAAACCTAAACCACTACCTTTTATTTTGGCATTTTTTGCCGGTGTTCCTTGATAAAAAGCATCAAATATTTTTTCTTTTTGGCTACTGGCTATTCCGCGACCTTGGTCAATAACGGTTATCGACAACAGACTATTATCAAGTGAACAGTTAATGTTAATAACATTATTTTCGTGCGAGTATTTTATCGCATTGGATAATAGGTTATCTAAAATAACACTTAATTGTTTGGCATTGACCTTGAGTTGTATTGCGTAGTTTTTATAGTCAATGGTTAAGTTTTTCTGTTTAATATCTAAAGTTCTTTGCTGTAATACCTGATCAACTAAAAATGATAAATCAACAATTTCAGTATCTTGCAAACTGGTCGAGTCGAGCACAATATTAAAGTCAAGCAAGTCTTCAATTAAACGTTGCAAGCGGGTAACACTGCTACGGATAATGTTAGATATTTCTTGCTGCTCAGCGTTTAACTCACCGACACTGTTATCGTACAGTAATTCTGTTCCCTCTCTAATGGCGGCAAGTGGCGTTTTTAGTTCATGGGAAATATGACGAATAAAACTCGATTTTTGTAATTCCAGAGCATGTAAGCGCTTGCGCATCACTTCCAAGGCGTCAGCAATTTCTGTCATCTCAGGCGAGCCATGTAAAGTGACCTTTTTTTCAAACTCTCCTAATGCTAAATGATGTATTTTACTGAGTAATTGCTTGAGCGGTTTAGTGATTAAATAGATAAAAATTGCGGCGATAAGTAAAGTAAAGGGAATGATAAGTAAGCTTTTCAGCATATCGTGTCTAACACCGTTGGCTGAATCCTTAACCTGTTCTACTTGTAAAATGAGTAAGTTATTACTTTGTTCGGCTATTATTTTTCGTATCGAAACTAGTTGGGTAAATTGTTCTTGTAACGATGTTAATGACGATTCTTCTAGAGGGTGCCGCGTTAAGTAGCTATGCAGGTACTCAATCGCTTGAGAAAAGCTTATGTTGAGCAAGCGTAAGCTTGGGTTGCTTTTAAAGAGGTTATTACTCGCCATGGTTTTTAAGATAACTTCTTCGTCTTTTAAATAAGCACTCAATAAATCTTGATCTTTTAGAATAATAAATTGCCCAGCACTGCGTTCCATTTTAGCTAAGGTAAAGTTAATTTGACGGTTTGTTTTAACGAGTTCAGCAACATTAAAGATAGCCGATGTACTTTGTTGAGAAAGCTCAGTGACTTGATTTGCGCTATAAATTAACGCTATGACTAGCGGAAACGCAACAAAAGTAAAACCTAAAATGCTTAGTTTTCTAATCGAATACAAATTTATTGCAAAAAGTTCGGACAAGCTAAATTTTTTCATAGATATCACAAGTATTGATCAGGAGTGTATTTTAGTTTTATTAAGATAAAAAACAAGCATGTCGCTTATTTGAGACAGTACTTTAGATGATACTAGAATGTTTTTTGTTATTACTTTTATAAGTTAGTCACTGTTTTACATCGGTTATTTTCTGAATTATTAACGATTTTGTTTTTTAACTTTTTTTCTGGCTGTTTTATCTGTTGCTTAATGGCGACACTTTAGGCAGCTTAGTTATTTTGGCTTTATCATTAATTTAATTAAATCAGTGCTTTATGTTTTTGGTTCGATTCCTGCACTATCGTTGATGATATTATTACAATCATTAAAATAACCCGATGAACTCTATAAATAAAGGAATTAAAATGAATTCTATTAGCTTAACAAAAGTGACTCTACTTGTTGGTACTTGTGCCTTAGCTTCGTATTTTGTCAACGCAGGAGATAAAGTTGCAAGCCTGGATATTCCTATTGCTGAACAAGCAGGAATTAAACCTGTGGCAACTAAAATGTTGTCGGTAGACAATGTAGCAAAAAGTACACCGGCCATACTGACTCAGTTTGATGAAGATAAAAATGGTTTGCTTAATGAAGCAGAAGTTATTGCGAGCAAAGATGAAAAATTAGTTAAGCATTTTAAAGACATCGATAAAAATTCCGACACTGAAATCAGTGCCAGCGAGCTAAAAACCTACCTTGTGGCTCTAAAAGTCAACAATTAATGGTTGAGAAATAAGCCGCGCCTCTCTAGGATTATAGTCGCAAATTTCCAACTGTTAACAATAAACAGTTGGACTTTTTTATTAGTTAATACGCAGTCGAAAAATATTATGAGCAATAAACCTACTGACGGTGTCCCTATAAAGTCAATGCCTCGATTTGTGCAAGTTGATGATTGGATTTTTGAAGTAAAAACGGTACGAGCTATACGTGTTGATGAATATGGTAAACCCTACACGGCGATCGCTAATTTAACAGTAAATGGAGATAACGCTTACATAGATGGTTTGTTAACACGAGAGAATGAAAAATTTAATCGAAAAGATTACGCAGCTTTTCATCAATTTTGTCAGCAAATGAAAGTTAAACAAGCTCATTTCGACCGCTTTAAAAATAACAAACTCAGTGCTGAACGTGCTGATATTAAACCGATTAAATTTGAAGCTAAAGTTGAAGCTAAAGTTGAAGCGGTTAAGCAGACAACAATACTTAAACTGGTTCGTTAACCTAATCTGCAGGTTTGCGCTATCTTTCGAATCAAAAGCCGCTAAAATACCAATAATTCTTAATCCCCAGATAAAATGAATGCCTATTTATGTCATTAAGTACTGCTCGTCTCGACCGTTTCATTAGTCAACATTGCAACGTTAGTCGCAGAGCTGTGCGCTTAATGTTAGCGAAAAAGCGTATAGCGGTAGATACTATTATTGCAGATGATATTGGCCAACGAATTGATAAGTTTTCAAAAATAACTCTAGATGGTCACATTTTACAAGATAATCGTGCGCTCTATATAATGCTTAATAAACCTATTGGTGTAGTCAGTGCAACGATAGATAAACAACACAAAACAGTCATAGACCTACTTGTCGAGCAAAACTTATTTAGTAACAGTGGTAACGAAGAAAAAGACAACTTACATATTGTTGGTCGACTCGATTTAAATACTTCCGGGTTACTGTTACTGACCAACGACAGTCGTTGGTCAGAACGACTTATGTCCCCAGAGCATAAAGTAGAAAAGTGCTATCAAGTCACTTTACAAAACCCGTTAACAGATGACTATCAGTCAGCTTTTGCACAAGGGATGTATTTTGAATTTGAAAATATCACTACTAAGCCAGCAAAATTAACAATTATGAGTAATACTGCTGCCCAACAGACTAATCAATATATTGCTGAAGTTAAATTAACTGAAGGGCGTTATCACCAAATTAAGCGGATGTTTGGTCGGTTTCGTAATCCCGTTATAGGCTTGCATCGACAAGCCATCGGAAACTTATTCTTGGATGAAAATCTACCTATAGGTCAAAGTCGATTTCTAACGGATGATGAAGTACTTGGTATTTTTACAACGACTGTGACTAACTGATAAGAATAGATTAATCTAACTCATCTGCATCACTAATACGCTCTAATCGTTCCTGTTCTTCAGCAAATGCTGCTTTTATTTCTTCTAATATTGTATCAACATCAGCCGATTTTGTGTTTTCCTTAAATAGGCCTGTTAACTCGGTTTCTGGTGTTAATTCTGCTTTTTCATATAAGGCCCACATTTCTTGAGCATATTTACTTTTTGCTAATTCTGGGGCAAATTGAGCATAATAATCAGTAATATTTTCAACATCGCGCAGTAACATGCTTTTGGCATTATTGTTGGCTGAGGCATCTACTGCCTGTGGTAAGTCAATAATAACAGGACCATATTCGTCAACTAGGACATTAAATTCTGATAAATCACCATGAATGATACCCTCGCAAAGCATGATCTTTACATAATTCATCATGATAAGGTGGTCTTCAATGGCGTGTTCACGTGGCAATATTATGTCATTTAAGCGCGGCGCAACATCGCCTTCACCGTCGGTGATCAGTTCCATTAACAACACACTTTCAAAACAACCAAATGGCTGAGGCACTCGAACACCAGCAGCAGCTAACGTATAAAGGGCTTCAACTTCGGCATTCTGCCAAGCATCTTCTTGTTGTTTTCTGCCATACTTTGAGCCTTTTTCCATCGCGCGTGCGCGACGGCTATTACGGCTTTTTCGCCCTTCTTGGTATTGAGCGGCTTTTTTGAAACTGCGTTTATTGGCTTCTTTATATACTTTGGCGCAGCGAATATCATCGCCACAACGTACCATATATACAGTTGCTTCTTTGCCACTCATTAATTGACTGATTACTTCGTCAACCAGTCCATCGTCAACCAGGGGTTGTAGTCTTTTAGGTATTTTCATTATTTAATTAAATCGGCTTTGAAGTTATTCTTCGTCAAGTTCGTCGAAGTCTTCGTCATCACCAAGCGGTTTTACTGAACGGAAACCTTCTTTTACGACGATCTCTACATAGAATGAAGTTAAGCCAAGCTTTTCAGCTTCGTCGATATGTTTATTGAGTGCAGATAAATGTACAACTTCTGCGTCTGCTTCGGTGATACCGTATTTAGAGTCAAAATCCCAAAAATCAACGCCAGCAGGCAGCTTTTTGTTTCTTTCTCTTTTTATGTATTTTTTCACATCATGTTTTACACCTTCAAATAAGCGAGCAACTTTAATTTTTGGGTGAGTGATGTTGAATGTTTTTTTCATGACGTTCCTAAATGATATTGTTAAGAGAATTTGTTACATTTGATTTGCATTTTACGTTAATTTTTCCTTGGGTGCGACAGTTAGTATTTGCTAATGTGAACTTGGTTATATTTTTCGATGTTTTATTCAATTTTTTATAAGGTTTTTCTGTTATGTCATCCGTTATTAAACGTTTCTCCCAGTTAGTTTTTGCTTCGTTAACAACATTGCCCTTAGTCGTGAATGCTACGGGTGATAACAATTTTACACAATGTATCAATAATTTGCAGGTTAAGGCCGAATCTGCTGGTTATTCAGGTTATATTGTTAATGACATTATTCCAGCGCTTGCGCCGATCAAACGCGTGATTGAACTCGATCAACACCAACCTGAATTTAGTCAAAGCTTTGCTGATTATTTAAAATTACGCTTAACTAATTATCATATCCAAACCGGTAGAAAGAAATTAGCGGAGCATAAAGAGCTGTTTGATAAATTGTCTAAAAAATACGGCATTCCTGCACAGTACTTGGTGTCTTTTTGGGGCTTAGAAACTAACTTTGGTAGAAACAAAGGAAAAATGTCGGTGTTAAACTCTTTAGCCACATTGGCCTGTGATGAGCGACGGAGTGAATACTTTACCGCTGAATTATTTGATCTGTTTCATTTGATCGATAATAAAACGGTCACCACCAAGCAACTCGCTGGTTCTTGGGCTGGAGCCATGGGGCATATGCAGTTTATGCCCTCAGCATTGAGAAAGTATGCATTAGACGGCGATGATGACGGTAAAGTAGATGTTTGGCAAAGTGAAGCCGATGCGTTAACGAGTGCGGCTAATTACTTAAATAACATTGGCTGGTTAGAAAAAGAGCGTTGGGGTCGTCAAGTACAGCTGCCAAAAAACTTTGCTTTTCAACAAGTCGAGTTTGATCAGTTCTATCCCTTAGCAACCTTTAAAGCTTTAGGCGTAACACGTGCTAATGGTACTGCTTTATCTGATTATAAAATAGATGCTGAATTAGTCTTACCTGCTGGCGCTGGTGGACCTGCATTTTTAGTTTACCCTAATTTTAACGTTATTATGAAGTGGAATTTGTCTGAGAATTATGCGCTTTCTGTTGGCTTGTTAGCTAACCGTATTCAAGGGGCTAGCGGCTTAAAGGTCAGTGCTCATGATAAGGAGGTATTATACAAGCCTGCTGAACTACAAGCCCTTCAGGAAAAGCTTAATATGTTAGGTTTTGACGTTGGAAAACCTGATGGTATTTGGGGACCAAAAAGTCGTAAAGCTATTCGTTTATATCAATTACAACATGATTTAATCGCCGACGGTTTCCCCAATAGTGCGGTATTAATAAAAGCAGGTATTCAAGGATAACTCTTTTTATCTCTTAGATAAGATATTTATAGTTATATAATTGAGTGAGTACTTTCTGGTTAAGTCCTATAAAGATGCTTATATGCGCCAATTGAAAAGATGGCGCCGAAGAAAAGGGAAGTGTTAAGTAGGTTGATATTACTGAGTCTGTCTATGCTCAGTAATGTCTTTAACATAATTTTTCTTTTGTCGTTTAAATGAATAAAACCGACAATATGCCGGTTTTATTTTTATTGAGTTAATTTATAGCTTAATAAGGTTGATTACTTTAATAGGGTATTCACTAACCAAGCTGAAATATCGCTAAGTTGTTCCGGTAATACGCTGTGAGGCATACGATAAGATTGCCATTTTGTATTATATCCAGCATCAATTAATAGTTGATTGGCCAGTTTTCCCGAGCTCATTGGTACTACGTCATCTTGCTCACCATGGTTTTGCAAAATAGGCGTTTGCTTATTGGCGATGTGACAGTTGTCGGGCAATTTATCTGCGGTTGGTAGGTAACATGACAAAGCCATAATGCCCGCTAAGGCTCTTGGGTACCTAAGACCGGTAAATAAGCTAATAACGCCACCTTGACTAAAACCTGCTAGTACTATTTTATTGGCAGCAATACCTGAATCTATCTGCTGCTGAATAAGCGCATGAATGGCTTGTTCCGATTCTAGTACGCCAGCCATATCAGCTCGATTATGCAAGTCCATACTTTTTATATCGTACCAAGAACGCATCACATAGCCTTGGTTAATTGTTACCGCTTGCTCAGGAGCATGCGGAAAAATAAAACGAATACCATGATTTTTTGGTAAATTTAATACCGGAACAATCGGCGCAAAGCCATCGCCTGAATCGCCAAGTCCATGTAGCCAAATAACACATGATGTGGCTGTTGATTTTGGTTCTACCGTAACGCGCGCTAAGGGTTTTATTGACATCTATTTTACTTATCTTAATAAATTGAAATTTACTCTATGATAACAGCTTGAGTTAATATTAAAAATCTATATAAAAGAGTAAATATACCAAAAATTGAAGACCTATTCACAGTAGGATTTATTTTTTGATGGTGTCACGTTTTAGCTTGTTCCATAAATGCCACATCTTAATTTTTACTTTGTGTCGTTTTCGACACAGTTAAATGCTAAAACAATCACTCTAACTTTTTTATTGTTAAATAACAGTTTCTTACATCTTATTTGAAGTTGGCATGTCCCTTGTATTACCTTACTTAATTATTACTTACTAAAATGAAGTCATTCGAGTATGGATATCCAACGAGAAAAAAAAATAATACCTTTGTGGCGTAAGTACTGGTATGTACCCGTTGTACTGATGTTAGCTTTTGCAACGTATAAATTAAAAAGTGTGATGGGCGATGCTTCTTTTATTGTTAAACAAAATGAATTAGTGACCGCTGTTGTTGAACAAGGTCGTTTTCAAGTGAATGTTCGCGCAACAGGGGTTTTAAAGCCTGTCTATATTCGTTGGGTTTCAGCACAAGTTTCTGGTCGTGTTGAACAAGCCTTTGTTAAAGCAGGCGCTCATGTCATTAAAGGGCAGATGCTGATGCAACTTTCTAACCCTGAATTACACCGTGAATTAGAAAAAGCCCGTTGGGAATTCGAGGCAAAAAAAGCAGAAAATTATGCTGCTTATATTGCGCTTGAATCTCAATTGCTTGACTTAGAAAATTCAGTCGTTGAAGCTGACTATAGTTACCAAATCAGCAAGTTAAAACTTGATGCTGAAACACAATTAATCGCGCAAAAAAATGCCACCGTATTAGCGCTTGATTATCAGCATAGCCAACTGACCGTTAAGCAACAAAATCAATACTGGCTATCACAAAAGCAAAAAGTTGAAAAAATGAAAGCGAGTTTACTTGCCTCTAAAACTGCTCAACAAGCACGATCGGGCTTAGTTGAAAATAACTATCAGCGTATTAAAGATCAAGTCGGTGGTAGTGTCGCTTTGATTGCGGATCAACGTTCGTTGTTTGCTGAGCTTCAAGTGCAAGAAAATAAAGTGAGTGATATTGCATTAGGTCAAGCCGTTATTGTTGATACGAGAAGTAATAAAATTTTTGGTAAAGTTATTCGCATTGACCCTGCAGTAAATACTGGCATGGTTCAAATTGATGTGCAGCTAAATAGTGAATTACCCAATGATGCCCGACCTGATTTAACGGTAGATGGCTTAATTGAGGTAAGTGATATTGCGGATACACTCTATGTTAAACGTCCGGTATTTGCCCCTCGTTATAGTGATGCAGGTTTATATAAATTGATTAATGATAAAAAATTTGCTCAAAAAAAAAAGGTGAAGTTAGGGCAGAGTTCAGTCAACCAAATCCAAATACTTTCTGGTTTAGCCGTTGGAGATGAAATTATTATTTCCGATACAACGAGTTGGCAAGAGCATCAAGAAGTGATGATTAACTAATAATAATTATTTATGAAGATAAGAGTAACAGACAAATTAAAGGAAATAAAAATGAGCACATTAATCGAATTGAAAGAAATCAGTAAAAGGTTTTTGACTGAAGAAATCGAAACATGCGCTATTGATACTGTTAATTTAACGATTAAAAAGGGTGAGTATATTTCATTAAGTGGACAGTCTGGCTGTGGTAAATCTACATTATTATCACTTTTAGGTTTACTTGATTCTCCAACCCATGGCACTTATGAACTAGATGGTGTTGATGTTTCATCATTATTAAGAGATCAACGAGCAAAAATTCGCAGTGAACAAATTGGTTTTGTCTTTCAGTCATTTAACTTAATTTCCGATTTGACGGTTTTTGAAAATGTGATGCTACCGTTAACGTATCAAAAAGGTTTATCAAAAAGTGAAATAGAGGGCAAAGTACAGCAGGTATTAGAAAAAGTTGAAATGTCCCACCGAAAAGATCATTTCCCATCACAGCTTTCTGGTGGTCAGCAACAGCGAGTCGCTGTAGCTCGTGCTTTAGTTAACGACCCCGCAAGGCTTTATTAGCCATTGTATTGCGCTCTTTAGTGATTGTCGTATTCTATTTCCAGATAATTCTATTGATTTAGAACAGGTAAATATTTACGCAGATAAAGCTCAGCTTGAGCAAGTCTTTATCAATGTCTTTAAAAACGCCAAAGAAGCCATGCAGAGAATTCGTAGCACAGACAAAATTATTGAAGTGTTTTGTCATGAGGATGATAAATATTTTCACATTCACGTCTGTGATTCAGGTAGCGGGATAGCTAACAAAAATAACTTATTTGTTCCTTTTTATACGACAAAACCACAAGGCAGTGGTATTGGCTTAACGTTATGCAAACAAATATTATTTAACCATGATGGACTTTTATCGTTAAAAAACAGAGAGAATGTCGCCGGGGTTGAAGCTGTCATATCGCTTCCTAAAGGTTGATACGATAAATTATCAGCTACACTCGATATATACCAATATTACCGTTTAGATATTTCCAGCAATGCTTTGGTTAATATTATAGAGTTTCTGCTTATAGAGCTTTTTTTCATCAAGCTCATAGGTCCACTCTAGTGCTTTAACTAACATAGCTTGAGCCATCTCCATTTTTTGTTGCTTTATATAAATACGGTATAGCCCCATATAGGCTTGGTTTAAATAGGGCGCTTTCTTCAATGCTTTTTTAAAGTGTCTTTCTGCTTGTTTAATATCATTGTTTTGTGTTGCGACATAAGCCTGAGTTAACGATTTATAGGGGCTAGGGTCGTCTAGTTCTTCCATCTTACTTTGCAGAAAACTCACTTCTTCCATTCGCTGTTGAGACTTAAGTAGCATAATATAATTACTTAATAGTGCTATGTTTGGTTTTCCTCTATCTATACCTATTTTGTAGATTGCTTCTGCCGTTTTTACATCGCCAGCCCTACGATGAATAACGGCTAATAAATTAATTGTTTCGATATTTTTAGTGTCATATTTATAGGTGGTACTAGCATACATAAAGGATTTCGCTAAATCTTTATCAGCTAAAGCGTCAGCAGCTATATTCTTATAATACATAGCTACAAAGGCATTATAAGAAAACGTTCCTCCTCTACGATTATTTTTATTTGGTAAGTAATCAATGGTTATACCGGAGGGAGAAAAATAGAAAAAGTTATCATCAGCAACAAAAGAGGGATCATAAATTACTGTTTGTACATGCGAAGATGACAAAATAACATCTTCTTTTTTAGAAAAAATCGGTAAGGTATACACATTACGATATGAGAAATCCAACCCCAAAAGCTTAGCATAAGCAGTTGTTAAAATGGCCAAACTCATACAGTTACCTTTATTAAGACGCATTACGGTAGTGGCATTATATGTTTCACCATAATAGGTAAAATTGGCCATGTTCTCGTTAAGTATCTGATAGAGTGCTTGGTGAGGTTCATAGCCCTAGCTACTTTTTTCTCAAAATCTATTTTTACTTTTTTCTGTTGGTCTTGCGTTAGGTAAAACAGCTCTTGCTCATTTAATGGCGCTATTTTTGTTTGTTCAAATAAATTGTAATTAATAGGAATATTGATGTGTTGTTTAATATCAGATTTTGAGCCATCTATAGATGTAGTTGAACAGGCTGAAAAAACAAAAGATAATATCAAAAGTAAAATTATTTTTATGCGATGCATTTGTCATCCTTAACATTCGGGTATATTTATCTCGTCTTGCCACGGGTAACTTAACTACGAAGAGCTTTGTACTTAAGTTGACAGAATAATAACTTATAATAAAGTGTTGTTGAAAACTAATCATGACACGTCACTTTTAACGTTCAGTTTAACTACACGCTATGCTTTATCGATGCTAATTATAAGTTGGGTGGTGTAGATGCATAAAGATTAAAGTTGGCTAGCGTTTTTTTTCGCAGATTAAATCAACAAAACACTCCTCATTTGCTATAATCGATACACTTAATTGCAATACCCAATAAAAACGTGGATTTTTCACGCTTTTTTTATATTATTTCTAATCTATGCTTAACCGTATTATTAGTGATAATTCCTTATACGGAGTTTATATAGTTTCATGAGAAAGTTGTTATCTTCACCTGTTAATATGCCCTTGTCTGATGCTGAAAATCAGGTTTATCAAAATGCCCTTAAATATGTCACGCCATTGAGCCTAAATTTAATGGCGGTTAAAGTGACACATCGTCCAGATGATTTTCTGGGCTGGTGTGGCGAGTTGGCCCGACTATGTCGTGAAGAACTTAATAAGGATCTTTTAGAAGATGAGCAACTTTTACCGCTTAAGAAGCTACAAGATATTCTTGAAGCTGGCTTTACGCTTAGTCAGTTTAAAATGGCTAGAATTGCCCCTTGGCCTATATTTGCCAGTTTTATTGAACAACAAAGCACGATTCATGCTTTAGATGAACGCTTACGTTTATTGAATTATCTTGACGAAATTCGTCAACAACCTTTAGCAGACTTAATTATTGAAGACCGTTTAGCTTTTTCTGGTAAGCACACAACTCAGCATGACTACAGCATTTATAATTTTGATGTTGAATGGTTTGCTGGCACTAAAGGTGCAAAAGTTTTTCATACCTTGCTTGAGCAGTCACCTGAAAAATTTGATACGGCATTAGCGCACATTCCTTTAACTGGAGAAGTAAGTCATGCAAACTACCAAAGCTTTGTGAATGACTTCCAACAAATTTTTAAAGAATATACCCAAACAAAAGCCCAAGGCGAAAAAGCACCTTTAGCGGTAGCTACCCGTCTGTTAGCGATGCGCAGACCGGATCAATTTATTGCATTAAATAACAATAAAATTGATATTCTTTGCCAAGGCTTATCGATTGCTAAATTAAAAAATACAGATTTTTCATCTTACTGGCATGACATGATTGGTACTATGCGTACTTTCGCATGGTGGCATCAAGCAGAACCAGAGATAGTTGAAACAAACAGTGTTGCAAATGAGGGCGAAGAAAGCTCTCAAGATGAAGCTACTGGCAACAAAGAAAATCGTGAACTTAACCTTTGGAAAAATCGTGCGGTATTAATTGATTTGTTTTTATTTGCTGATGCTGACTTAGCACCAAATTCAAACTACATTAAGTTACGTGAAAAAATGCTTAATAAAGCGAAGTCGAAGTCAAAGGCGACGCCTAAAAAACGTAGTAAAGAGTCAGCTGAAATATTAGTGGACAAAGCGCTTACCTCAGAAGATCTTCCTGCGTACTTACAGGGCAAACGTGACTCAATTATTATTCAGGTTAAAAATGGTAAAAGTGTTGAACAAGCTATCGGTTTAATGCGCGCAATTTTTGGCTAATTAATCGCTATTTTCATGCTCAATTGATTGGAATCGACTTAGGTCCATTCAAATTTGCAGCTAACTAATTTAGGGCGTATTTTCACGTTAAGTTAAATTACGCCTTTGAGTTTTTATCAACACCGTTAATCTTCACCTTTGACCAAAACTGACGATTCTTTATATTATCAAGAACAAAAGAATGAAGTCTCCTTATTTGAATATGCCTATCACCATCAATTACCCGTATTAATTAAAGTGCCAACAGGTTGTGGTAAAACGCGTTTCATTGCCTATATGGCAGAAAAACTCAATAAGCCCCTTCATACTGCTTCTTGATTAAAGAACTAGGGATAGATCCCCATTTAGCTTTGAAATTAGTTGAACTTGCCCAAGCTTTTGGGTAAAAGAAAAAGTAGCTAGCTAAGTACCGCTATATGTTGATTAATCAGCAAAAATTAAAAGCCAGCTACTGAAAAGTAACGGGCTTTTTATGTTTAGGATGGTCTTTCTCAGACATCCTACTTCCAAGGCATTTTTACATCCTTACATTCCAATAGTCATAGTTTGTTGATACTAAATAACAGGCATAAAAAAGCACGAGGCTGATATAATCAATCTCGTGCTTTATTTAATAGACCTATGGTCTAACCGTTATTTTTTGTAACTAGAAGCAATGTTATCCATGCGTTCATTAGCATTAGCAACAGATTTTTTAACACCTTCTATTGTTTTTGTATTCATTGTTTGCTGACTTTTTACATCGGCAACTTCATCCGTTAAGGCATTAACTTTATTAGTTAGTGAATCAACCTTTTGGTTTAGGCTACTTACACTTGCTTCTAAAGCGTCAGTGTTAGCACAGCCCGTTGCTGTCATGATAAGTGCGGCTAGAGCAATAGTTTTAATTAACATAGTGTTTTCCCTTTTATTATATTTTAAAGATAAGTATGGCATAATATAATAAATTTATAGCACATTATTTATTAATATTTACTTGGCTGATTTTTGAATAACTTCTTCAATTTTATTGGCTAATAAATCAATTTTCACTTCGAGTTGCTTATTATGATCAAGTATTTCTTTATTTTGTCGGCGCAACTCTCTATTTTTAACGTCTGTGTTAGAAAATCCAAAAAAACGATTAATAAACTGCGCGCCAATAAAGCTCATTAATCCAACACCAATATAGAACATACACATAACAACGACCCTGCCACCTGTAGTTACAGGATAGTAATCACCGTAACCTATGGTACTAGAGCTCACTTGTAGCGCCCAGAAAGCATCATTATATGTTTTAATATTGGCCGTTGGTGCTGGTAATTCGAAATGCAGTAACAGTTTCGCTGCACCAGCCATAATCAAATAGAGTGTCAATATTGTTAAGATTAATATATATCGAGATTTATAATTCTTAACACCAAATTCATCGATAGTGTAATGTTTAAGTCTATGGCTCATTATCATAATGTTTATAATTTCATTTTTGCAGTTAACTATTATTGCTTTGCGTAACATGTAGAATTAAATCATCCATTAATTTACGCTTTATTTCAAGTTGTTGTTCAGGATACAGACCGTATTTTAATGCTAAAATTTGGTAATCATCTTGTCCTAAACTTACGGTTAAACGAGGTCGTTTAGGTCTTTTATTTGTTGGTAGGCCTAGAATATCACGAATTTGGTCTGATGGACTCAGACCGGCATGTAATGCTTGAGTACGAATTGCTAATTGAATTTTTTCATCCATATCAAAAGCTACTTGCACCGCTTTGACTGCTTGAATTGAAGATTGCCATTTTTCAGGTAATTTTCTGCTCACAAATTAGCTCCCCGGGAAAATGTCGATAATATCAGAAGTTGGACGGTATAACGTAATAAATAAGTCGGTATCACCATCTTGCCATACTTCAATATCAATACCGCGCGATTGCTCTTCATCAAGTAAGCTGTAAAGTTCAAATTGCTCGCCTGCTTCATTTCCTTCATAGGCGCTTAAACTTTCACTACGATTATCTCTGCGGTGAAAATAACCTACTTTTGCAAAAACTTGTTGCTGGTATTGTGGACTGCTCCAGCCTGACGTTAATAAAGAATCTGACTTTCTCTCTAGAAAGGCTTCGCCAGGTTCATCAAATATTGTGGCAAACTCATCTAAATCGAACAGTGATTCGATATCTTGGTGCTGAATTTTAAGGGCAAATTTAAGGTAAGTTTTATCATCACTTTCGATGGTTAAGTAAAGCTCAAGGTTGTTCGCACCTTGTAAAACCCATTCAGTTTGTGTGTTATTTTCAAATTCATTGCAGTTAATGGCTGATACTTGAAACTGTTGTTTACGTAAGGACTCAGGTAAGGCGAAACTGTCGGTCAGCACAATAATATCTTTAATCTTTAACTCTTCAGCTGAGTTAACTTGGCGTTCGTCTTCTTTCTTTTTAAATAGTCGCTTTAGAAAACTCATATTCAGATCCCAAAAATCCGCCTAGTTGTTGGGAGGAAAACAGCTAGGCGGTTAAAACGGTATTCGTTAGTCAATAATGGCTAACGAGCATGTGTGTTACTTTTGTTTAGCTTTTAAACGGTCTAATACTGAATTTGCACTATTATCTGTGCCTCCAATACCGGCTTGCTTAAGTTGAGCAGCTAATGAATTATCTGAGTTTTCAGATTCTAACACTTCTGCAGCTTTCATTTGATCATCAAACTTCTGCTGTTTAGCTTTAATACGTTCTAAAGAATCTTTAGCATTTAACAGCTTAGAATTACTTGATGAAAAGTTATCTGTGATTGCCGATGTTGCTTTTTGAACACTTTCTGTTGTTTTAACCATAGAAAGTTGACGTTTATATTCACCTACTTGGCGCTCACTTTTCTTCACTAGTTCTTTTAAACGATTAGCACTACCTGAAAAACTATCAAGTGCTTGTTGTTGAGATGCTAGATCATTTTCCAAGTGAGAAATTTTTTCAGCAACAGCTAATGCTAACGTTTCATCACCTTTTTCAAGGGCTTGTACTGCATAGCCTTCATGTTCAGTTACTTCACGCTTCAAACGGTCAACTTCACGGCTTGATGACATTTGTTGAGCCATAACACCAGTAAGGTCACGTTTAGCTTTAGTTAAGTGATTTTCTGAATCACGAATCTCTTGTTCAAAAATGCGGGTAGCGTTTGAATCAACAATTGATTCTCCAACTTCTGAAGCGCCACCTCGAATTGCGGTCATTATCTTTTTAAAAATACTCATAGTTTTTTCCTTAGGGTGGTTAATTAAATTAGGTACTCGCCCATATCATCTATAATTTCCATCGCGTTATTACTTAAAACGCCTAATTCGTGTTCAATGTCATGAAAAGATGAATTAATAGATAGGGCACCAAAAATTACGTATTTATCACCAATTTTTGAAAATGATGATAAAGGCATCGGAATATTCATTTCTAACATGCTTACGTGCATGTCTTGTAGGTATTCAGGTTTTACTTCTTCTACACCCCATAAATAGGTGATACATAGTATTTGATCATCGGTTACAGAAACAAAAATTGGTAATTCTTCACGGTCGATAACAGTAATTTGTAAAACGTCCACTTCGCCTGAAATAGGCTGACAATCAAAAACCATCCCGGTTTCAGAATTGTCCGCTAAGCTATTTAAGTGATCAGCAATTTTATGAATGTTCATGTGATTCCTTAGTCTGTATTTTTCGTTAATAAATCTAAAAGTGAATATCTCTCAGACATATTATGTCGTTGAGGTAAATTTAGCACTTTGACATAATATGTCAAGAGCCGATTTGCATTATTTGCTATTTATTTGTCATTCTTGTAAATAAGCATTATTCAAACCTTGTTGATCACGCCATGCTTTTTGGTGTAATTGATAAATATTATGGCTACCTAAATAGTTAATAGGAACATCTGCTTGGTTCTTATAAAAGCTTTTCGAAAATTCGAATGAATTAATCACCATAGGTAATGTTAGCCAATGATGTTCAATTGGTAATTTTTCTAAAGACTGTAAACGGTTAAGTGGGCTAGCACCCCGTTTTGACGCTATCGTCCAACCCCATTCGCCAAAGCTTGGCACATTATCGTGATATTGCTGAACGTGAGCGAATTTAGCCGCTTTTACTGTTTTTCCAATCGCAATAAAAGCATCTTTTGCATGATATGGACTTGCCGATTGTATGCCAATTAAGCCATCACCCGCGAGCAACTGATGTAAGCGCGCATAAAAATTAACAGAATAAAGTTTATTTAAATCAGGGTGGCTAGGATCAGGTAGGTCAACAATGATGCTATCAAAGGTTTGTTGTTGTTTTAACAAGGTATCAATTGCTAAAAAGGCATCTTCATTAATAATCTTTACCCTAGGGTCTTGTAAGCTTTTCTGCGTTAGCTGATTAAGTTGAGTAGCCAACGATGGTGATAACTTTTCGGTAGGATCCAAAAATATTTGCATTAATTCGGCGTCTAAATCAATTAAGGTGACTTTTTTGGGTGACCACTGCAAGACATCACGCAATGCTAATCCATCACCACCGCCAATGATTAATATATTGTCATGCCTAGCAGAACCAGCCATAACAGGACTGACTAAATAACTGTGATAAATAAACTCATCAGCAGACGAAAATTGTAAACGGCCATTAAGATAAAAGTTAATCACACTTGGCTGTTCTGCTCCCATATGTCGTTGGGTAAAGTTTAATTGTTGATAGCGGGTTTTATCGGTATAAACAACTTTATCTAAGTAGAGCAAGTTACTCATTTGATTTAACCAGCTATTACCTGACTGATAAATAACGCCAATGGCGATCAATAATAAAATATGAAGTGAAACTAAGGTTTTTCGCCAGGAGAGTTTATCCCAAAAATGAAAGATAAAAATACCACCGACAATGAGGTTTAAGGCAGCCGTTAACGCACTGGCTTTACTGATATCAATAGATAATAAAAAAATAACCCAAATTGCAGCACCGATACCCGCCCCAACATAATCGGCACCGTAAATAGTGCCTAGGTTATTTTTTAAATGTTTTTGGTGAATTGATTCTCTAATACGTGCGATAAGGGGAATTTCCATACCAATGAAAAAACCTAAGATGAAACCAAAAAAATAGGGACTATTAAAAGCAAGCTGCGATAGTTGTTTTAAAAACCCACCCTGGGGCATAGAGTCGGGTGGCAAATTAAAGGTGTCTGCTAATACTTGCGGGAACGTTTGAGTGATTGCTATTAAGCCACCAATAATTAAAATTGAGCTGCAACCTAAAAACGCTATGGTAAGCTCTAACCAAACAAAACCTTTGAATGCACAGGTGATCTTTCTTGCGGCAAAAGCACCTAGACCCATGGCGACAATCATCAAGCCTATCATGGCATAAATAGTACTTTCCATCGCGCCTAAGACACGACCAGCATAATGGGATAAAAGGTATTCATAGATTAAACCACAACCAGCTAAAACGGCCATGGTTAAAATAAGCAGAGTATCGTTCCAAAATAATTGTTTTTTATTCATAGTTATAAAGTACCTAGCACCATTAAATAAGGTCAATGGCTAATACTGTTCTTCCTGAAGATAAAAAAGCTTTAAGCGCTTATGCCCTTAAAGCTTTTTTGGTAAAAGAGGGGAAGGTTATGCCATCAATGCGGTTAAAATGAGAGCAATTGAAATACTCGTTGCCATTTCAACACAAGCAACGCCTATATTTTGTTGTTGATCAACTTCTTCAACTAAGTTAATTCCCCACAGTACAATACGTTTGGCAATGGCTGTTAATATTGCGACTAAGAGAGTCACCACAACAGCAAATACAAACCAAGAGATTAAATTATAAAATAAAGTTTCAGGTGAGTAGGTAAGAAAATGACTCGCAGCGGTAACAGCTAAAGCAGTACTAATTAATTGGCCAGCATAACGTATAGCAATTGCGGTTTGTCCACGTGTAAATGCTTCTTGTAAGCAATCGCCTTGATTATTTTTTGCGTATTGGCGCTCTTTTAAGCGGGTAACTAATAATAAAATAGCTTGAGAGATAATAAAGCCGGCAATGATGGCAATAAAGGTATCAACGTTTAAACCATGAACCCAAAGTAAAACCGCTCGAATGATGATAGCGGTCGCAATGGCACCTGCAGCATCAACAATACCTACGGTTAAATTCTCATTTAGAATTTCTTGTGTTTTATTGAGGCGTTGCAGTGATAATTTATCATGGATAACACGTCCAATTTTTATCAGTATCAAGCCTAATGTACCATAAGCGAACATGCCAACAAATTCCATCCAGTAGCTTGGCGCATTTTCCCCACTGATTGCACCAGTAAGGACAATACCTAAGGCGGCAACACTCCCAGCGACACTGATACCAAAAGCAAAGTTATCTTTTTGGGCTAACTCTTGCGTAGAGTTAACTTTAGCCGATAAACCCGAAATAAAACGCATTGCACCTAATAAAACAATCGCAATAGAAATATCAATAACTAAGTAAATTAATAGATCTTGATTTAGGGCAGTAATTTCAAAAAATGTATTCATGTTAATTCCTATATCCTACTCGTTATTTGCCGCGTCTAAAGCTGCGAGATGTGGTGCTTTTGCTGTTTCTAAAGCTGGAGCTTTTTGAGTAGCTAGACTTCTTTGCGTATGAACTATTGGTACTAAATCGTTTTGCACTGGTTTGTGCCGTACTACTTTGTTTAGAAAGGCTAGATGACCCCGTTCTACTTTTACTGTAAGTACTGTTATATTTTTGACCGCGGCTTTGAAATGATTTTTTTGTACGGGTATCTAAATCATTTTGTTTTTTTAATTGGCTTGGTGAACTATAACGAGTTCGGCCGTAATCGTTATAATAACTGTAATTTCTTGAACGTCCCCAATCATTATACGAAGTTCGACGTGAGCCAAATACATCACCCATCATTGAATACATGCCATACCATGCCCAAAAAGACATACCATTGCTACCTTGCGTCCAACTACCATAACTTGGGTTGCCAATTAACTGTTCTCCGGTACCAAAGTCCTGAGCATTATTGGCTTGTTTACTTTGTGCTTTTGATAACGAGTTAACACGCGGCAAAACCCCATCAGACATGTCAGCAAGCACATTAAGTGGATCGCTTAATGCGTCAGAGTAAAGTACGGGGTCAGCGGCAAGATAAATGTTGACCAGTTCATTGAAAATATCTTCTTTACTGGCAAACATACTCGGTTGATTTTTAATGGTTCCTAAACGGTCAAGTAGCGACAAATACATCGGACCTTTAGTCGTCGCATCTTTGTCAAATTCGTTAATTAATTGTGTAAGATGAGGTTTTTGCTGTTTAAGTTTTTCAGCATATTGATGAATTAAACTGGCATTACGTACCTGACCATCAGTTAAGGCGTCAGCTAATTGTTGAATACGAAGCTCAGTGATTGGCGTTTGTTGTCTAATTTTTTCTTCGAAGGGATCAGAGCAACCGACTAAGAAAATAATCAAGCTTAAAAAAGCGTATTTGATGTGTTGCATTCCTGCCATAGTGTCCTCAAAAATGCTATTGTTAAAATATACTCAGGTTATTTGAGTACGAATTTACTATCTGTATATGTAATATATAACACATTATTAATAGCATCATAGACATAATATGTCTATTAATTCGTGATTTCATTTGAAATTCTTCTTCCTTATCTTTTGCATAGTTAACAAATGAGTCATTAAATGAATAAATTAACTCAGCTACCAAATATACTCTCCCTGCAACAGCAAAAAAGCACACAATTGTTTAATCATCAATACCCGGAAGCAACCGCCAATTTGTCCGAGCAACAACTCGCTGACTTTCATCAAGCATTAATGGCAAGTGACTTTATATTAAACAGTGCGTTGCAGTGCCCAGATATTGTAGTGTCTTTATTTTCAAGCGAACGTGTTTACCAAACTGACTGTCCCAATTATCAGCAAATGCTTACCGAGCTGATTACCCCTTGTGAAAGTGAAGAACAATTACATAAAATATTACGGCAGTTTCGTTTACAAGAGATGGTTAATATTGCCGTTGCTGACTTGTTATTTGAGCTTGAATTAACCTTGTCGTTAGAGCGTTTATCCGAACTCGCTGATCAGCTTATTTTAGCTGCATTAAACTGGTTAACATCACTTTGCCAAGAAAAGTGGGGTATACCCAAGAGTAAAAATGGTGAGGTGCAACAACTGTTAGTTTATGGGATGGGCAAGCTAGGTGGGCGTGAATTAAATTTTTCTTCTGATATCGACCTTATTTTTACCTACCCAGAAATGGGGGAAACACGAGGTGCTAGGCGTAGTCTCGATAATCAGCAGTTTTTTATTCGTTTGGCACAAAAATTAATTACTGCCTTACATCAAAAAACGGCCGATGGTTTTGTTTACCGCGTTGATATGCGTTTACGTCCTTTTGGTGAAAGTGGTCCGCTTGTTTTAACCTTTAATGCCATGGAAGATTATTATCAAGAGCAAGGGCGTGACTGGGAGCGCTATGCGATGCTCAAAGCGCGTCTTATTGGCCAAGGTAAATATCATGACCAGCTTTCAACCATACTCAGACCTTTTGTTTATCGTCGCTATATCGATTTTAGTGTTATCGATAGCTTACGCCGCATGAAAATGATGATCGCCCAAGAAGTGCGTCGTAAACAATTAAATAACAACATAAAACTGGGTGCAGGTGGTATTAGAGAAGTTGAATTTATAGTGCAAGTGTTTCAACTTATTCGTGGTGGGCGGATAAAAGAACTGCAACACCGCCGCTTATTAACGGTGTTACCTATTTTGGTCGAGAAAGAAGTTATCACCGCTGAGAATGAAGCCGTGCTGACCGATGCTTATTGTTTTTTACGACGAGTAGAAAATATTATTCAAGCGTTAAATGATCAACAAACTCAGACCTTGCCAGATAATGCCTTGGATCAAACACGGTTATTATGGGCACTTCATCATAAACAATGTCAAACATGGCCAGATTTTCTTGAATTCTTAGCGTTGAAAATGAATAGCGTTCATCAGGAATTTTGTGCACTTATTGGCGAAGAGAGTCCTAATCATCAAGCGAAAGATCAGCATTGGACAGCATTGTGGGACAGTAAATGGTCAAATGAGGAGAGTGTTGCTTGGATCGAACAGATCAGTGTCTTCGTTGATGCTAAAAAAATATGGAGTTTGCTCGCTGAATTTAGAGCTGAGATGGAAAAGCGCAGTATCGGAAATCGAGGGCGCGGGGTGCTTGATAAATTAGTACCCGTTTTAATGTGGCACATACAGCAAGAGCATAGTGGTCACTTTACGCTAGAACGAGTCTTAATTATTTTTAATAAGATATCAACGCGTACCGCCTATATTGAATTATTATTTGAAAATGAAGGTGCATTGAAGCATTTAATTAAACTGTGCCATCAAAGTAGTTGGATCGCAGAGCATATTGCCAAGTATCCGATATTATTAGATGAATTAATCGATCCTAAATTGTTACACAATCCACCAGAACTGAGTAGTTATTCTGCTGACTTAAGACAAGCAATGTTGCGGATACCTGAGGATGATCAGGAGGCACAAATGGACATGTTAAGGCAATTTAAGCAAGCCCAACACTTGCGAATTGCGACTGGTGATATTTGTGGGATTTTACCCGTAACTAAAGTTAGCGATCATTTAACCGCTCTTGCCGAAGCTATTATCGAAGAAGTTATTCATTTAGCTTGGCAACAAATGGCTCAGCGTTTTGGGGTGCCCAAGTCCACAGTTGGCGAAAACCATAAAGGCTTTTCTGCGATTGGCTATGGAAAAGTGGGCGGTATAGAATTAAGTTATAGTTCCGATTTAGATTTGGTTTTTATTCATAATAGTCAAAGTAATGAGGTTACTAACGGTTTAAAGCAGATCCCCGCTTCGCAATTCTACATGAAACTAGCACAGCGCATCATGCATATTTTTAATACACGTATGGCCAGTGGTATTTTATATGAATTAGATATGCGACTGCGTCCTTCTGGTAACTCTGGTTTGTTGGTTGTCCATGTTAATGCTTTTGCACAGTATCAGCGAGAAGAAGCATGGACATGGGAACATCAAGCGTTAGTCAGGGCTCGCACTGTATATGGTAACCTTGAATTAGCGAATAAATTTTCAGCCATTAGGCAAGAAATACTGACCTGCGTCCGTGAACGAGCAATTGTTAGTGCCGATGTCTTAAAAATGCGTGCAAAAATGCGTGCGCATTTAGATAAATCAACATCGGCTGACACTGACATAAAGCAAGGCGAAGGTGGGTTAGTTGATATCGAATTTTTAGTCCAATTTCTTGTGCTTAGCGAAAGTGAAAAGCACCCAGAGCTTTGCAAATATTCCGATAACTTACATTTACTTAAAGGGCTACAACGCTGCGGAGTAATAAGCTCAGAGCAACAAAAGCAGCTAACGACTAGTTATTGCACGTTACGTGATTTCGGTCACCACGCGACCTTGAAAAATGAACAGCAATTATTGACTAAGGTCGACTTTGAGGTAATAGCTGAAAACGTTGCTGCTATTTGCTTGTCATTGTATGAAGAATCTTTATAGATATGTCTGATAACTACAAAGACGTTATTATTTAGCGTCTTTGAGACTTTTGTGGCAATAAAATACACTCTTCATCGAGGTAGGGTATATCTAAATCAATCAGTACTATGGCTCGTTGTTGATGACAAAAATAGACCTTAATACCTTCGCGAAAATGTCCTTCAACCGCTTTACCAACTTGGTAAGCTGTTTTGATGATTTCTTTATTAATGCGAAAAGGATCTTTGACCAAAAAATCTCTATTTAACCACCAAATAACTTCTAACCCCTCACTATTTGCATATTCTGAAAGTTTTTGAAACAGTGTTTCACCTAAGCGAAATGGGTGGTTTTCATTGGTGCCACGCCAATTTTTTCGTAAGGGACGTGTGACCATACGACGAGCTTCTAGTAGGTTGACAATGTCACCCTTTGGCTCTTGTAAGTAAACTATATTATTGCGAATTTTTGGACCTGAACTGCCATCGTCACCATGTAAGTTTGCGTAAAAGCGAGATAGACCATCTGCTGCCGCATTATTACTTTTTATTTTTGAAGTCGAAGACTTTGTTGCCATAACGGCTTTATCTGCTGGTCTAATCGGCGTAAATTCTGCTTTTGCCTGTGTATCATCCGACAAAGAAGAAAATAGATCTTCTTGGTTTTCAAATAATAAAAAAGCTAAAGCAATTAGAATTGAGCCAAAAATAATGTTGCGTAACCAAAAGTTCATATAAGGCTTTCTTAGTTATGAGGCCATATGGAAAATTCCAGTATGGTGTACCTATATTAAATACTACCATACTGAAAAGTTGTTATTTATACAACGCTGATGATTTCAACGATGATTTATTTGTAGAGTGAAGGGGCATTTTTATTAGGTCTTGTTTTAAAACGTCGATGTAACCACATATATTGTTCAGGTTTAAACATAATCGCTTTCTCTAGCTCTTGGTTGATGCGAATAACATCAGCCTCATCATTATCGGTAGGGAAATTCTCCATCATCGGCTTTATTTCTAAAGTGTATCCGCTGCCATCATCATTTCTGGTCGGTATGAGTATGTGATTTTGTACGTTTTTCTGGCGAGCAAAAATTAATGTACCTGTGGTTGTTGCAGCATCAGGTACAGCAAAAAAAGGCACGAATAAACTACGGTTTCGACCATAATCTTGATCGGGCAAATAAACACAAACTTCTTTATCACGTAGTGCCTTCATTAAACCCTTAACGTCGCGTTTACCCAACATATATTTATTGGAGCGGCCACGACCTCTAAATTGAAAAAATTCCATCAGTTGATTATTGTGGGGGCGATAAAAAACCACTGTAGGGTGGCCAGTACCTATGCCACGACAGTTAATTTCTACACTTAAGTAGTGCATAGTTAAGAGTAAAACACCTTTACCTTCTCGATGGGCTTTTTCTAAGTGCTCAAGGCCAACAACCTTTGTTTTTCGTCTAACACGCCAATCCGGCCACCACCAGCCCATGCCGGTTTCAAATAAGGCAATGCCGGTGTTTTCAAAGTTCTTCTTTAAAATATGGGTACGTTCTTGTGCCGACATTTCTGGAAAACACAGTTGCAAGTTTTTCATCGCTACCGTTTTGCGACTTGAGCCTATTTTATACAGTAAACGCCCGAGCATCCTGCCGAGCATTAATTGTAATTTATAAGGCAACCATGAAATGGTGTAGAGAATAATTACTCCAAACCAAGTTAACCAATACTTAGGTAATAGGAAGGATATTTTAAAATCAGGTTGTAAAACTTTATTTTTACTCACGGGATGATGTCAACTCATTGAAATTCATGTGATACAATATTAACCATTATATCTGTATATCCATAAAGAGTTAAGAGGCATAGGATGAAAGTAGACATTCCCGCTTTTGAGCAAGCAAGTGTGTTGGTTGTTGGTGATATTATGTTAGATCGATATTGGTACGGTCCAACACATCGTATATCTCCAGAAGCCCCCGTTCCTGTAGTTAAAATTAATCAAGATGAACATCGCCCCGGCGGTGCGGCAAATGTTGCATTAAACATAGCTTCTATTGGTGGAAGAGCCACTCTTGTTGGCATTACTGGTGATGATGAAGCTGCTCAGCATTTGAAAAAAAAGCTATCTGCATTAAATATTCATTGTGAATTTGATCAACAAGCTAATATTCCCACTATCACTAAATTACGTGTAATGAGCCGAAATCAGCAGTTAATCCGCTTAGATTTTGAAGAGTCTCTTAGCGAAGTAAATAAAAATGTACTTGAAGAAAAAGTGGCTGCCCAATTGGTTAATCATGATTTACTCTTGTTGTCTGATTACAGTAAAGGTACGTTATCTGACGTTCAAAATTTAATTGCTATAGCTAAAAAGCAAGGGAAATCTGTGTTAGTTGATCCCAAAGGTACCGATTTTGAACGCTATCGTGGCGCAACATTATTAACTCCCAACCTATCCGAATTTGAAGCTGTGGTTGGCGCATGTAAAACAGAAAATGATATTGTCACTAAAGGTCAGGCACTGTTAGTACATCTTGATTTAGAAGCAATGTTAGTGACGCGCAGTGAACAAGGAATGACCTTGCTTCGTCGAGGTCATGACGAATTCCATTTACCGACTCGAGCGCGTGAGGTTTATGATGTAACCGGCGCAGGTGATACGGTTATCGCGACCCTTGCTTTGGCTATTGCAGCGAAAGCTGAATATACCCAAGCGAGTGCTTTAGCCAATATTGCTGCCGGTATTGTTGTTGGCAAATTGGGGACATCAACCGTTAGCGAGACCGAATTATTAGCTGAAATATCGACAGGACAAGAAAGTGGTTTTGGAGTTGTCAGCGAAGAGCAATTAAAAATAGCGGTTAAATTAGCAAAAGCTCGTGGTGAGAATATTGTTATGACCAATGGCTGCTTTGATATTTTACATGCGGGTCATGTTTCGTATTTAGCCCATGCTGGTACTTTAGGTACTCGTTTGATTGTTGCTGTTAATGACGATGCTTCTGTAAAAAGATTAAAAGGCAGTGGACGACCGGTTAACCCTACCGACAGACGAATGGCAGTTTTAGCTGGTTTAGGCGCTGTTGACTGGGTAGTCAGTTTTTCAGAAGACACCCCTCAACGTATTATAAGTAACATTCTCCCTGATATATTAGTTAAAGGGGGGGATTATAAAGTTGAAGATATTGCTGGCGGTAAAGAAGTGATGGCCAATGGTGGCATAGTTAAAGTACTTAACTTTGAAGAAGGTATTTCCACAACCGATATCATCAATTCTATTCGTTTGAAGTAGTCTACCTATTTTACCGATATTATTAACTCGATTAATACTGAAGTAATAAAGCGAAGCAATGAAAAAGCAGCTATATTAGCTGCTTTTTTCTTTAGAAACATCAGTAAGCTAAAGCGTGTTAGCTCTCTAAGTAATCTGTCGCTTTAACATTGAATTCAGCCAGTAAGTCATTAATCAAACGATTAATCTCTCCAGCCATTAAGGCAAAGTCTGCATCAAGTTTTGCTATAACGTCGTCACTATCGATATCGTCATTTTGTTCTTGTAAGACATCAAAAAACTTTAAACGTTTAATCGCTAGATCGTCACAAAGAATAAACGACATCGCTTCATCCCATTCAAGTGCTAATTTCACTACGTATTTATCAGCGTCTAAATGGGTTTTAATTTCATCGCTATCAAGATCTTGATTTTTAACGCGTACTACTGCGCCATCATCGCCTAAGGCATGAAACTCTGCTTCCATACCTAAAGTAAAGTTGTCGCCAATGCTTTTCTCGTTTAACCAGTCAGTCATCAATTCATCAGGCGCTTTTTCTGGTGAAACACTTGTTACAGGTAAAGTACCAATAACTTTGCGCAACAAGGCTAATAAATCTTCAGCTTTACCGCGGCTACTTGAGTTTACAACAATAAGGTTATGCTCAGCATTAATATAAGCATGGGTATCGGTAACGCGAGAAAACGCCCTAGGTAGTAGTTCAAAAATAATGTCTTCTTTAAACTGTTCTCTTTCTTTTTTAGTTGCGCTGCGTGCTTGCTCAACTTCAAGTTGAGCAACTTTTGCTTCAATCATATCTTTTACGACGGGAGCAGGAAGAATTTTCTCTTCTTTTCTTGCGCAAACCAAAAGGTTGCCGTTAGCGGCATGAACCGTTGAATGGCCATGTTTACCTAAAGCATTTACCCAACCAAAATGCGATTGTTCTGTTGATCCACAAGGGGTGAATAAATGTTCAGCTAAGTGTTTTTCTAATTGATCTTCTGATAATGCAAAAGGGCGAGTAAATGTGAAAAAGTATAGGTTTTTGAACCACATAGAAGTTTCCTGCGCCGCTGGAACACTAAGTGCACCGGCTGATAAATTTTAAAAGAGCAATATAGTAACTTAAATGTCAGCTATTAGCACTCACTTGCAGAGTCTTACCGTTAAGATATCGTGATAGAGAATATTTTAACGCATATCATTAAATTCAATATCATAGCTAAGACCTTGTCCAACCTCAGAATGTGCGACTATTGTGCCATTCAATGTGTCAGTAACTAATTCGTTAATGATATGAGTGCCTAAGCCTGTGCCTCCAGTACCACTTTTGGTGGTATAAAAAGGGTCAAATATTTGTGGTAATTTATTTTGAGGAACACCAACACCATTATCTTGGTAATGCAGATATAAACGTTCACCTTTTAGTTTTGCACCTATGGTAATCGTGCCATTCTCTATACCATCAAATCCATGGATAATTGAATTAATTATTAGGTTAGTAAATATTTGTGATATTGCCCCCGCATGGCAATAAATATCAATATTATCAACACAGTTTACGTTAATTGTATGTTTAGTTTTCTTTAATTTTGGCTGCAAAGATTGAATGATTTCATGCAGGTATTGTGCAACATTAATCTTGCGTGTTTTATTGCTGGTTTGATCAACAGCGACTTGTTTATAACTGGTGATCAAATCAGATGCGCGATTAAGATTGTTAAAGAGTAAATGTAAACTTTGGTCAGCATTTTTAGTGAAGTCATCTAATGATCGTTTGGTTAGCTTTTGGTCGTCGACATCACTTTTTAACGAATTTAACAAATCTGATAAATAACTGGTTGAGGTAATACTGACACCAATGGGGGTATTAATTTCATGGGATATTTCCGCGGATAATTTACCTAAAATAGCCATTTTTTCTGCATCAAGTAAACGTTCTTGCGCTTTTTTGAGTTCTAGAATCGAGTTTTTTAATTCTTGGTTGGTCTTTGTTAAGGTTTGTTCTGTTTGGCTGCGGCGAATATTTTCAGCTTTTAACTGTTTTTGTTGCTCGATAAGTTCACGCTGTTGTTTATTCATCTCAAGCATGGTGGTACTTAGCGATGATGTTTTTTTAGCGACTTCTTGTTCTAATACTAAATTTTGATCGTCAAGTTTATGATTTGCCATTAATATTTCTTGCTTTGCGGTACTCAGTCGATTTTGATATTGCACCAGCTCATCGAGCAGATTGTTGTAGGCTCTTTGTAAAATGTTCAGCTCGTTATTTTCATAACTCATGGTATGAAGCTTTGAAGCTTCGGGATCGTCTATATCAAAATGGTTGATTTGTTCAGTAAGTTCATTAAGCGGATTTGTTAATAAGCTAGAAAAGGCGAGGGAAAATAAAAAAACTAACGCGGCTGTCTTTACCATAGCATTACCGATTAAAAAATATATACCCACTTCAATACGATCGAAAATCACTTCATTACTTGATAAGAGAACGACGGTCCCCACTTTTGTTGTTCGACCAGAAAACTCAAAGATGAGTTGAAATGAATGGCCGAATAATCCTTCAGAAAAAGAACTAATGGCAGTAGATTCACTATTTAAGGTGGCTTTATCTGCTTGATTAAAAAATTCACCCTCGGAAAACTCACCTAATTGCGCAATGATTTGATCATATTCATCGGTAACCACAATTCCTTTTATCATAGGAATAGCGACTAATCCCACCGCAATATCAACAGCTTGCTGTGTATTTAGCTCCCAAACAGCACGAGTTAAACTGCTGCTAAATGTTTTTTCTAAGGTTAGTAATTCACTGTTTATGTGGCTCTTAGTGTTAATGTACTCAGCACCAATTTGCACGCAGGTGACAATAAAGGTTAAAACAAAATAAACCGAGAGCACTCGGGTCAATAGTTTTCGAGAAATGCTTGTTACCTTCATTTTATCTTCTTTATTGTGATACCTAGCTTAATTCTAGACATTTTACGGTAGGTTAAAAGTATTTTCTGCTATAAGAATGATTTTTATTCAATGTAAGGTGTTTTATCTCTTTTTAAACGAAATAATTTTTTATTTTAAATTGCTGTGACTTATGCGGAGTCTTTCTTAGCTAAATTTATCAAATTGTCATAAAATTTTAAAAAATAATTCATAATGTCACAAAATTGTCATATAAATTAGGCAGAATATGTGGAATATAATTAGTTAATTTAAATCGTTCTTAATATAAAAGACTCTGTCACCCAATAAGGTATATATATGAAATTTTCTTACAGCAATCTTGCAGCAGCACTATTATCAACTCTTTCTGTATCAGCGTTTGCTGGTGATGTTGATATCTATGGTAAAGCCAATGTTACAGTTCAGTCATCAGATGACGGCACTGGTACTTACTCTGAAGTTAAAAGTAACGCTTCACGTATAGGTTTTAAAGGTGGACAAGATTTAGGTAATGGCCTTGAAGTTATTTTTAAAGCCGAGTTTCAAGTTGACCTTGATGGTGATAGTGACAAGGGTGATAGCATTACTGACCGTAATCAATATATTGGCTTGAAAGGTAATTTTGGTGAAGTATTGTTAGGTATTAACGATACCGTACTAAAACAGTCACAAGGCAAGGTTGACTTATTCAGTGATTTAAACGCAGATATTAAACAGCTCTGGAAAGGTGAGAACCGCATGAGCGACACGGTTACTTATAAATCACCTAAGGTTAACGGTTTTCAACTGGGTGTTACTTATATTGCAGAAGATGAGGTTGATGGACAAAATGGCACCTCAATGGCCGTTTTTTATGGTGATAAAGCGCTTAAAAAATCTAAGATTTATGCTGCTATCGCGGTAGACTCAGAAGTAAAAGGTTATGATGCGGCCCGTTTAACTGTGCAGGGTAAACTTGCTGGTTTCACGTTAGGTGCTATTGTTCACAGACAAGAAAAAGTTTCTGATGGCAGTGATGTCGAAGGTTTCTTGTTTTCAGCAAAATATGGCTTTGATAAAATTACAGTTAAAGGACAAGTACAAACGGCTAATTATGATGGCGGCGATCACCGTTCAGGTATGACTGTTGGCGTGGATTACGCATTAGCGAAAAGTACTAAACTTTTTGCTTTTTACACGAGTTTTGATCTCGACAATGAAGCTGACCAAGATTACTTAGCGACAGGCATAGAATACAAGTTTTAATTAATCACCGTATAGTAAAGATAAAAAAAGCGACTTTTGGTCGCTTTTTTTATAACTAGTGCTTTAGATGAAGATTAATAAATTAAGCTTTTGGCATGAAGATAAATGAATTAAACTTGTTGTGTGTAATATAAATGTCATAAAAAGTTATCACAATGGTCAATAAGTAAAGTGTAGTTAGACAACGGGAAGTTTACATGAATAGACAAATATTGGTTGTTGAAGATGAAGCGCCGATCAGGGAAATGATTACTTTTGTATTAGAGCAAAATGGTTTTAATGCTATTGAAGCTGAAGATTACGAACAGGCAAAAGCAAAGATTATTGAGCCTTATCCTGATTTGATTTTATTGGATTGGATGCTGCCAGGAGGCACAGGTGTTAAGCTTGCTAAATCATTAAAACAGAATGAATATACGCGAGCTATTCCTATTATAATGTTAACTGCTCGTGCCGATGAAGACGACAAGGTTAAAGGTTTTGATGCGGGTGTTGATGACTATGTTACTAAGCCATTTTCGCCGAAAGAGCTTATAGCGCGTATCAAAGCTGTTATTCGCAGAGTTTCTCCTACGGCGCTCGAAGAAGCCATTGAATTTCATGGTATGAAACTTGACCCCATCGCCCACCGTGTTTCAATTAATGACCGCTCACTCGAACTTGGACCTACGGAGTTTCGTTTATTACACTTTTTTATGACTCATACCGAGCGTGTTTATAGCCGTGAACAATTACTTGATAATGTTTGGGGAACCAATGTTTATGTGGAAGACCGAACGGTAGATGTTCATATTAGACGATTACGCAAAGCGATTACAGGCGAAGGGCATGAAAATTTTATTCAAACCGTTCGAGGCTCTGGCTACCGATTCTCCGGAAAGCTTAAAACGAGTGCGTAATACATAAGTATGCATTTTATTATTATTTATAGGTAAAAACGACTCACTATGTATTTTCGTTTATCCGTAAAAAGTATTATCACGCGTTTACTGACTATATTGTCAGTAAGCGCGTTATTTGGTTTTTTAATTGGCCAAACTCTCCTCGTACTCTGTATCAGTACCTTGGTTATTTTATGTTGGCATTATCACCATTTATTTAAACTGATTAAGTGGCTGTGGCGCAGTAAGTCACTCTCTCCTCCTCAATCTGAAGGTATCTGGGGAAAAATATATGATGGCCTGTACCGACAAATCAGACAGCATCGCCACAAACAAAAACAGCTAAACGAAAGAATTAGAAAATTCAGGGATGGTGCTGAAGCATTACCTGATGCTGCCTTAGTTTTATCTGATGAATTAACTATTTTGTGGGGCAATAAAAAAGCTCAGCGCATTTTAGGTATTCGTTGGCCGAGTGATGTTGGTCAACGTATTGATAACCTCATTCGTTTTCCTGAATTCTCTAAATATCTAGAACTCGGTAATTTTGAACAGCCCTGTCATATTATTTCACCTATTAACAGCGAATTACAGTTAGAGCTGCGCTTAATGGCTTATGGCAGTGACCAAGTACTCTTTCTTGCCCGAGACGTCAGTAAAATTAAAAGATTAGAAGAAATGCGGCGTGACTTTGTTGCCAATGTTTCTCATGAACTCAAAACACCCCTTACCGTGGTGCGTGGTTATGTGGAAATGATACTGACCACTGAACATGCGCTCGAACCTCATTGGCAAAAAGCTTTTAGCACTATTGAAACTCAAGTATCACGTATGGACCGCTTAGTAGAACAGTTATTAGTTTTATCACGTGTAGAAAATCATGCCGATGAAGAAAATAAACAACTTGTTGATATGCCTAAACTAATTAAAACATTGGTCGATGATGCCACTTGGCTCAACCAAGATAAACAACACAAAATTACTGCTGATCTTAGTGAAGACTTATGGATTGAAGGCATAGATACTGAATTGAAAAGTGCTTGTGTTAACTTAATATCTAATGCTATTGCTTATACGCCTGCTCATGGTTCTGTACACATTTTATGGCAACGAAGTGGTAATAAGGCTAAGTTTTCTGTTAAAGATAATGGTCCTGGTATTCGCCCTGAACACGTTAACCGGATCACAGAACGATTCTTTAGAGTAGACAAGTCACGTTCTCGTGATACTGGAGGTTCAGGCCTTGGTTTATCAATTGTTAAGCATGTATTGCACCACCATAACGCTGAATTAGCGATTGAAAGTCAGTGGGGAGAGGGCAGTGAATTTATCATTTATTTCGAGGTACTAGATAAAAGCTAAGGTTATTATTTATGCTTATTTAATGAGAGGATAAAGTTTTAAAGTTCTCTATTCTCTCATTGATAAGCTCCCTTAGAAGCCATTATTTACTGGCATTAAGAGACTTTAAAGTGCAGTGTTAATTGGTTGAGTGCAGCAGCAATATTACTGATATCTTTACTAGAAGCTGATACTTGCTCAGCACTGGTTGAGTTTTCATTCGCGACATCACTAATTGCGGTAACATTTTTACTAATTTCATTTGAGACACATGACTGTTCCTCTACCGCGGTAGCAATGAGGTCTGTCATTTGAGTGATACTCTCTATCTCGCCATTCATTGAAGCAATAACGTCAGCAACATCTTGTGTTTTTTCAATTGTTTGTCGACAAACATCTTGGCTAACCTCCATTGCTTTTACGGCATCCGTAGATGCTTTTTGGAGTTTTTCTATCATTAGCTCAATGTTCTTTGTGGATTCTTGTGTTTTTGAGGCTAATGTACGAACCTCATCTGCAACCACGGCAAAACCACGACCTTGCTCTCCTGCTCTTGCTGCTTCAATAGCTGCATTAAGTGCAAGTAAATTAGTTTGTTCTGCAATTCCTCTGATAACTTCTAGCACCAAGCCAATATCATTAGAATCTTTTTCTAAATCTTGAATGATATTATTAGCTTGATATATTTCAACACCTAAATTATTTAAATCATCAATAGCTTGGCTAATTTTTGTATTTGCTTGCCCAGATGATGAGCTGGCTTTTTGTGCTGAGTAAGCTACATTTGCTGCATTATGTGAAACTTCATTGATACTTACAGACATTTGTTCGACTGCTGTGGCGATTTGTGCAATATTCGATTTTTGATTTTGTAAGCTGGTCGAAGACTGTAAACTTAGTGCACTAGTTTCCATTGCTACATGAGTAAGGTTATTACTATCATGAATAATTTCGCTAATGACATTACGCAGGTGAGTCGTCATACGCTGCATAGCTGCATAAACACTGGAATGATTACTATGCTCTATAAAAGAAATCATCAGATCGCCATCTGCAATAGTTTCTGATATTTTTTGCATTTCAGTAGGCTCTCCACCGAGCGGTTTTAAAATAGACTTCGCTGTTAAAAGTGCAATGATAATAATGCATAAAACACATAAAACTATAATGTAGAATATATTCTTATACATTTTATAAACAGGTAAAAAAGCTTCTGCCACATCAATCTCAGCCAATAACACCCACTTAATACCATTAATATTAATAGGGGTATATGAAGATAGTACAGGGTTGCTGTTATAATCATCTATAATTTTATTTCCTGTTTCGCCACTTAGAGCTAACTTTACAGCCTCTGTATCAACACCGTTTTGCTTTACATTTCCAGCAAAAGACGCTTTGACTGAGTGTGCTTTAGGGTCAAGGAATGAGTCTGAACGCATCAGTAAATCACTGCCTACTAAGTAACTTTCACCACTTACGCCCATTCCAGAACGCTGCTGCATCAAATGATTAATCTTGTCGATTGAAAGTTGTAAGGCAATAACTATTTCTACGCCACTGCTATTGGTATAAGGCAAAGCTATAAAGCCAGCGGGTTCATTATTGCTAGGTGCATAACGGCTAAAATCAGACATTGCAAAGTTTTTGTTATTACTAACTTTCTTATATAGTTTTCCTAAACCTGATTGATTATAGGCGCCGGTTAAAAGATTTGTTTGGTAATCAGCTTCTTTAGTTACGGTGTAGAAAATATCACCCTTTTTATCTATAAGAAAAAAGTCATAATATCCATAAGTATGAATAAAACTTTCAAAAAAATTATGGTTATTATTAGCGCTTGATTTAAGTGATTTAGCAGAAGAGAAATTCAACATATTATCAACAGTTTCTGACAGTATCTTTATGTCACTTTTACGTTCATTAAAATAGTCTTCAATTTGAGTTTTTTTTATTTCACGTACGGCAGTTAATTGAGAAAAGACTTGTTTTTCGAGAGCAGAACTTGATATGTAGCTGGAAATTAAACCAACAGCCATCGTCGGTAATAATGCGATAGATAAAAATGTGATCAGTAATTTATTCTTTAAATTCATCATAATTCCTTTTATAAATAATGTAATCTGCCTAATAATCTCGAACAAAGGTTAAAACATTGTTCTTGATTTAATGATAATAATTAACGATTTAATTTTATTTTAGCAATGCCAATTAATTACAGAAAACTTTTTTGTTATAAAGTTGTCATTATAGTGTAACGAATGGTTTCCATTTGTTAGTGTAGGCAAATATTAAGGATAATATAGCTTATATCTATACCTGTAATATAAGTGTCACATAAACTTTATATAGTGTTCATAAATTAATTAGCCCCAAATAAATTAATAATAATTTAATGGGGAAAACACTCTCAGTGGAGAATAACATGGGTTTTAAACGTGCTTTAGGCGTTATAGGTTTAGCAAGCTTGGTGAGTTTCTCATCATTAGCAATGGATAAAGATTTACCTGAATATAAAAAAGTCAGTGGTATTTCAGGTAACTTATCTTCAGTGGGTTCAGATACCTTAGCAAACATGATGACATTCTGGGCTGAAGAGTTTAAACGCACTTACCCAAATGTGAATATACAAATTCAAGCCGCTGGTTCATCTACTGCGCCACCAGCATTAACAGAAGCCACTTCAAACTTAGGCCCTATGAGCCGTAAGATGAAGTCGCGTGAAATAGAAGCATTCGAAAAACGTTATGGCTATAAGCCAATGGCGGTTCGTGTTGCTATTGACGCATTAGCAGTATTTGTTCATAAAGATAATCCTATTAAAGGATTACGTATTGAACAAGTCGATGCTATTTTCTCAAATAACCGCAAATGTGGTGCTGATAAAGATGCAGACCGTTGGGGCGACTTAGGTTTAACAGGTGACTGGGAAGCAAAAGACATTCAACTTTATGGTCGTAACTCAGTTTCTGGTACTTACGGTTACTTTAAAAAGAAAGCCCTTTGTAAGGGTGATTTTAAAAACACAGTTAATGAACAACCAGGCTCAGCTTCAGTCGTTCAATCAGTATCCTCTTCACTAAACGGTATTGGATATTCTGGTATCGGTTATACAACTTCAGGTGTTCGTGCTTTACCTTTGTCTAAAAAAGGTGACAACTATGTTGAAGCTAATATGGCGAATGCTATATCGAAAAAATACCCATTATCTCGTTTCCTATACGTTTATGTAAATAAGCATCCAAACAAGCCATTAGCGCCAATGGATGCTGAATTTTTAACTATGGTACTTTCTAAGTCAGGTCAAAAGATTGTTGAGAAAGATGGTTATATTCCATTACCGAACTCAGTTGTTCAAAAAGAATTGAAAAAATTAGGTATTAAGCTTTAAGTAAAAGCACCAGTACCACTTTGAAAAGGCCTGGCTTATGTCAGGCCTTTTTGTTTTCTATGGCACTCGTAAAAACCTAAAGGTTGATGAAAATCATTAGAGGATTGAGGCTGTTTTCAGTTAATACTGAATTTTAGTTTAGTAGCCAGGAGTTAACAGTAATTTTATGAGAGTATTATTGAAGGGGAGAGAGGGATGATCTTGTTTACTAAATCCTTTTTAACATCAGGGTTAAGCAAGTCTATGAATAAAATATCACGGGATTATCAAGCTCAAAGAAGTATTGATAAGTGGGCTAATAAAACCGTGTAGATTAAGTTACAATTCAACAGATTAACGAGAAATATCAATCATTAAATCGTCAGCAAGATCTTCTAATGCATTTATTAAGCTTGGTGTTTGTTCTTTATTAACCGCTAAGGTTATTTTCGCTTTAAATAGTGGCTGGCCAGTATGTGGCGCATTATCTTGCTCGCTGACAAGCCTTATCATGTTACCCCCTTGATGGTGAATAACCGCAGATATTTCTTCTACAATACCTTCTCGATCGTTTGCTGTTAGCTCTAAAACTACCGGTGACTCATCGCTTATTTGGCTAGGGGTAGTTTTTTCGATAATGACTTTAAAACCGTCCAGTGTTGTAATTGCACGAGTTAGTGCTTCACATTGACCTTGCTCTACCGCTATTTCGAGTACACCAGCAAAACAGCCCGACAAATGATGTAAACTACTGGTTTGCCAGTTACCTTGGTGTTGTTTAATGACTTTGGATAAAGTTTCGACTAAACCAGGACGGTCTATGGTAATAAATGAAATAACTAAGTGATTCATAATGTTCCTCTATAAAGCAAGGCGAATGTCATCATATCAAGCAAGGCGTGATAATTGCGAAAGTTCTTTATGCAACTGGCTTTCATCACCTAAATTTAATTCAACCAACCGTCTTAAATGGGTCACACTGTCAATATCGATAGCATTACATTGCAAGCCTACTTCGCACTGTAAACCTAGCTTGTCATTTTCTTCATGAACGACAGCAATATGCATTTCAACGATTGATTCGCCATTAACTAAGTCAAAATGTAATAAGCCTAACTTACCTTTTAATGACTTTTCAGCTTTAGGCATAGTAACCAAAGCGCCATTAAGTGAAATGTCGTGGATAGTAACTGGATAATTCTGCTGTTCAACCTCTAATATTGCATTGATTGAAAACAAAACTCGCGTGAATTGACGTCTATTTTCCATTGCTTAAGTTCAAATTATAAATGGGTATCTTCAGCATAGCTCCCTTTTAGCAAAAAGGCACTTTATTCGTGTGGATTTTTATAAAACCACAAAAATAAAGTGCCGATAACTATTTAATAACTAATAGATAATTTAAAAATTATCTATTAGCTTTAGCTTAGCCAATTTTTTTGTATCTAATTCTGTGAGGCTCAGTCGCTGCAGGGCCCAGTGTTTTCTTTAACCAAGCTTCATAGTCAGTAAAATTACCTTCATAGAAGTTAATCTTACCTTCATCACGGTAATCTAAAATGTGAGTTGCAATGCGGTCAAGGAACCAACGGTCATGTGAGATAACCATGGCACAACCAGGGAACTCTAACAACGCTTCTTCAAGCGCACGTAAGGTTTCAACATCAAGATCGTTGGTTGGTTCATCAAGCAGTAATACGTTACCACCGGTTTGTACTAGCTTAGCTAAATGAACTCGGTTACGTTCACCACCAGACAACTCACCGATGATCTTTTGTTGATCGTTACCTTTAAAGTTAAAACGGCTAACATAAGCACGGCTTGGAATTTCAAAATTACCAATTTGTAATATCTCATGGCCTTGAGATATTTCTTGGTAGACAGTTTTACTATTGTCCATGTCATCACGGAACTGATCAACACTGGCAAGTTTAACTGTATCACCTAGCTCTACATTACCTGAGTCTGGTTTTTCAGCACCCGACATTATTTTAAACAACGTTGATTTACCTGCGCCGTTTGGTCCGATAATACCAACGATAGCACCTTTGGGCACACTAAAACTTAAGTCATCAATAAGTACTCTGTCACCAAAAGATTTGGTTAAGTTATTAACATCTAAAACCTTATCCCCTAGACGAGGTCCAGGTGGAATGTAAAGTTCGTTGGTTTCATTACGTTTTTGATGATCTTGACTATTAAGCTCTTCAAAGCGCGCCATACGGGCTTTACTTTTTGATTGACGAGCTTTCGGATTTGAACGCACCCATTCAAGTTCTTGCTTGATGGTTTTTTGTAGTGCACTTTCACCTTTACTTTCTTGTGCAAGACGTGCATCTTTTTGTTCTAACCATGAAGAATAGTTACCTTCATAAGGAATACCATGCCCTCTATCAAGCTCTAGAATCCAACCCGCTACATTATCAAGGAAGTATCTATCATGGGTAATTGCTACCACAGTGCCGGGGTAATCGTGTAAGAATCGCTCTAACCAAGCAACAGATTCAGCATCTAAATGGTTAGTTGGTTCATCAAGTAATAACATGTCTGGTTTTTCGAGCAATAAACGGCAAAGCGCGACACGACGGCGTTCACCACCACTTAGTACCGCAATTTTTTGATCCCACTCAGGTAAGCGTAAAGCATCAGCCGCACGCTCTAAAACGTTATCAAGATTATGACCATCTTGCGCATTAATAATATCTTCTAAATCGCCTTGTTCTTTGGCTAAGGCATCAAAATCAGCGCCTTCTTCTGCATATTCGTTATAGACTTGGTCTAAACGAGCCATAGCATTTTTAACTTCAGCAACCCCTTCTTCAACAGCTTCACGCACTGTTTGGCTTTCATCAAGTTGAGGCTCTTGCGGTAAGTAACCAATTTTTGTACCGGCTAAAGACGTTGCTTCACCTTCAAAATCTTTATCAACACCTGCCATAATTCGAAGCAGCGTTGATTTACCTGAACCGTTTAAACCTAAAACACCAATTTTAACGCCAGGGAAAAATGAAAGACTAATATCTTTAAGTATTGTTCTTTTAGGTGGAACCACTTTTGATACGCGGTTCATCGACATGATAAATTTATCTGGTAATGGTTGTGCCATGAAAAACCTTATTATTTGAAGGAAAAAGTAACTTGTCGATATTTTAGGTTAAAGGGGCTAGGCAAGCAAATGTGTTTGAATCGTTTTAGCGCTGGTGTTTAAAAAAAAGCGGTTTGTAGATAATAACTGGTTTTAAAAGAGAGCTTCTAAAACCAGTTATTCGATCTCACCGGTTATATGCCTAATAATATGAATTAAAAAACCAGGTTAAAGATGTACTTTTAATTGCTCAACGATAGCGATAAAGGTGGGTCTTTTAAATGTATCTGCTTGCATACAACGGCATTTTATTATCAATAGCGCTTGGTATTGCGCAGTGTTTTCTAGATGAAGAGACAAAAGCAATAAATCATCTAATAAACAGCCTAAAGCTCTTACTTCTATCGCTTGCATTGCTTTTTGTTGTGTTTCAGGCAAAACCTTTAAGTTAGAAGCGGCACCAAAATCACCAAACAGCATATTTGCGTTTTCATCGACCATAGTATTGTGAGCATAGATATCACCATGGCTGACTTTATTTTCATGTAAATGACGTAAAGTGTCAGCCATGCTAAGGACTATTTTTATTATCTGACTTGTTGTTAATGTGGCAGACGTAGGAAAAGTATCACGAGTACAGCTTGTTAACGAAGGGGGTAAACCTAAGTTATAAAAACGCTGAGGAATTAACTCCATGATTAAAGCAAGTTGCTCTTTCGACATGATTTTAGCAATGACTTTGATTAAGTTTTTATGTTCACCGGCTTGCAAGTAATTATTTAGTTCATCAATAGGGTAACCATCACTGGTTATTTCACCTTTAAAAATCTTTACCGCTATATCGTCATCTGAATCAATGGTTATAGGTTTAGTTAACCATGTTGCTTGATGAATTATCCCTGATGCGCCTTCACCTAATTTTTGTTTTAGTTGAAAGTCTTGTGGTGAAATACTTGGTATGTGTTCAATGACTGGTTGAACACTACGCGTTAACTTATTACCCGAAAAAGCTAGCCACGCCAATTTAGGTAGTTGAAAGAGCCAATCGGGAAGTGTGACTAATTGATTAGCCGAAAGACGTATTAATTCTAAATTTTTACAGTTCTGCATACTATCGGGCAGTTGCTGTAATTGATTGCCAGCAAATGCTAATTTTTGTAAACGGCTTAGCTTGCCCATTGAATGGGGTAGTACTGATATTTTATTATCGGTTAATATCAACCAACGTGTTCCTGTTGGCAGCACGTTTTCATCTACTCGGCTTAATTGATTACCTTTGAAACTGATCATTTCTAGCTGTGGGCAAGCCGCTAAAACTTCAGGAATACTTTTAAAGTTATTATTAGTTAAAAATAATATCTTTAACTTCTTCAATGAAGAAAATTCACAGGGCAAAGCCGTTAATTTGTTATTCGCTAAGTCTAATACTTCAAGAGAGTTTGCTAATGAAAAAATTTTTTGTGGAAATTCAGTTAAATTCTCACTGAGGGTTAAATGTGTTATGTCTGAATATTTACCTGAATTGAGCTGGGCTAATGTTTGCAAGATAAAGCCTAATAGGGCGCTAAAATTTGCTGCTATTTTACCGTTAAACTGAACTAAGCTAAAGTGCTTTAATATTTTTGGCGTAAATTGGCTATTCTTATGCGATTATTAATGATTGCTTCCTGTTTGGTTAACCTTAAAACGATTAATGTCATCATAACTTAACCACTTTATTAACCTTAGTTTATTCATTTACCTCACTGATAAAATAAGAGTCACTATGTATAAAATACAAAAAAAATCATTATTACCAGTGTTGTGATAGCTTTTTTTGTTGCTGTTTCATCGAACGCACAGCATTATCAACAAGGTATTGATAAAAATAGTATCGTAACGTTTAAAAAGGTCATGCAGGCATTGTTATCTGACACCAAGATGTTCACACAAGGAATTATTTTAGAAGACTTTAGCCTTGTTGAAAGTGCAGCACAGGGGATTATTAATCACCCAAAACCAGCAATGTCGTAACGGAAAAAATTGATGAAAGCCTTAGGATTAAAAGTCCCTACATTTAAAGGTTTTGACGAAGTTGTTCATGGTGGCGCTATCAAAATTAAGCAAGCGGCCAAAGAAAAAAATATGGTTGTTATTGTCGCTGAATATCAATAATTAATACTGGCTTGTCAATCTTGCCATAGCACGTTTAAAGCTGAACTGACGATAGCTTTGAAATAGTTAGTGCTAGCTTTTACTTGAGTAGATATTATTTTTTAATGATATTTATAAGTGA
Organism: Colwellia sp. MB3u-55; assembly: GCF_014076785.1. Lineage (NCBI taxonomy): Bacteria > Pseudomonadati > Pseudomonadota > Gammaproteobacteria > Alteromonadales > Colwelliaceae > Colwellia > Colwellia sp. MB3u-55. The sequence goes on along the minus strand of NZ_JACGUS010000119.1, from coordinate 100,148 downwards.
ATATATAACTAATTAAGCAAAAGCTGACAAGGGTATAGCCAAATCAGCTTTTTGTTTGAAATGAATATTGCAATATAGAAACTGACAGTCAATAATTCCCTTTCAATTCTATTTTTCAATTAGTCGCTTATTTTGTCTTACTTAGATTTCAATATTGAGAATAGCTTTTCTTCACAGTTACCTGAAGATTTAGAAGAGTCTATTTTTCCGCACCAGGTTCATGCCGCTGCTTTTTCTTGGGTATCACCTAAAAGAACGTCAAATCCACAGTTGGTTACGATTAGTCGTGATGTTGCCTCAATATTAGGGTTAAGCGAAGAGCAGCTTAAAAGTGATGAATTTTTACAGTTGTTCACGGGGAATGTCGTGCCCAAAGAATTCGCCCCTTATGCGATGTGTTATGGTGGACACCAGTTTGGCCATTGGGCTGGGCAATTAGGTGATGGCCGCGCTATTAACTTAGCTGAAGTAAACACCCCTTTAGATGGCCATAAAGTTCTCCAGCTAAAAGGCGCAGGACCCACTCCGTTTTCACGAACAGCTGATGGCTTAGCGGTATTACGTTCATCGGTACGAGAGTTCTTATGTTCAGAAGCGATGTTTCATTTAGGTATTCCTACCACCCGAGCACTGAGTTTATCGTTAACGGGTGATAGTGTCGTTCGAGATATGTTTTATAACGGTAATGCGAAAGCTGAATTAGGCGCTGTTGTCTGTCGAGTGTCTTCGTCATTTATGCGTTTTGGAAGTATTGAGCTACCGGCTTACCGTAAAGATAAAGCTTTGTTAAAGCAGCTCGTTGATTATTCGATTAAACGAGATTTTCCGCATTTATTAAATGACCACGAAAGTGACTCGGTACAAGGTTATTTAGCTTGGTTTGATGAAATTGCCCAACGCACTTGTCGATTGATGGTGCATTGGATGCGGGTTGGTTTTGTTCATGGCGTAATGAATACCGACAATATGTCATTAATTGGTGAAACAATTGATTATGGTCCTTATGGTTGGATTGATAATTTTGATTTGTCTTGGACACCAAATACCACAGATGCTCAAGGTAAGCGTTACAGCTTCGGCAAACAGGGTGAAATTTCACAATGGAACTTATTTCAATTAGCAAACGCTATCTATCCATTGATAGAAGAATCTAAACCACTAGAAGTGATATTAAATAATTACAGTAAAACGTATCAACAACAGTGGCATGAAATGATGTCGAATAAACTGGGTATTACGGCTGAAGATAAAAACCATAAAGCGGACACAACATTGTTTTTAGCACTCGAAACCTTGTTGGGTGATATAGAAACAGACATGACTATTTTTTATCGTTTACTGGCTGATTTTAGTTACGACGAAAAAGTTAAAGCAAATAACGTCAATCATTTTGCCGATTGCTTCTATCTAGACGAGCAGTTAACGCCACAGCATCAAGCACGTTTTTCTTCTTGGCTAGAAAGCTACGCTAATCGAATTCAGCACGACGAAAAAACAGCAGCACAAAGAAAAGCGGCGATGAATAAGGTGAACCCTAAATATGTATTGCGTAATTATTTAGCACAACAAGCGATTGAGCTTGCAGAGCAAGGTGATTTTAGTAAATCACATGAATTACAAAAGGTTCTGGAAAACCCTTATGATGAACAAGTTGAATATCATCATTACAGTGAGAAACGTCCTGAATGGGCGAGAAATAAGGCGGGTTGTTCGATGTTATCGTGCAGCTCTTAAAGCGTTGTTGATTAGCGCTTAAAACTAAAAATAAAACCTTACCGACCTGTATTTTTCACGAGGTCGAGTAAGGTTTTATTTTGCTGGCGTAGAGACTTTATCAAAGCCATTAACTTAAAAATTAAGCGACAACGGCTAAGTGTTTATCGCGCTACTTGGCACACTAGTCGGACTAATATGCTCAATAGGATAACAGCCTAATATTTTAATGAAATTAGTAATTGAGGTTATTTCATTAATTGCTTCTTGTAGTACAGCACTCTTCAAATTGGCTTCAACATCAATATAAAACATTTCTTCCCATGGTCGCCCTTGAATAGGTCTAGATTCAAGTTTACACATGTTAATACCTTTTGCTTTTAAAATAATAAGACAGTCAACTAAGGCACCTGCTTTTTGTCCTGTTGCTAAAATCAATGCTGTTTTAGCAGGGATTTGTTCAGCGACATCAATAGGTTTACGAGCGACTAAAATAAAACGACTATGATTTTCTGCTTGGTTAGCAATCGACTTTTCTAAAGCATGAAGCTTATAGAGATGACCACCTTCTTCACTGCCAATAACGGCGACTGTAGGGTCTTGCAACTCATACGCTTGAGCCATAGCATCAGCGGTACTGTCACAATATTCGATGCGAATATTTTTTTGTTTGTCGAGAAAATTACTACACTGAGTAAAAGGTTGTCCGTGCGCGTAAATCGTTTTTATTTTGCTGAGTTGGGTATTTACTGCTGTTAATAAGCAATGCTCAATCGGCTGAGTTATCTCGCCAACAATTGACAAGTTAGTGTGTTGTAGGGCGTCATAAACTTCGTTAATACTACCTGAACTGGTATTTTCAATGGGCAGCATACCGTAATCTACATGGCCAGATTCGACTTGTTGCATAATTTCTTTGAAACTTTGGCAACCGTATTCATTGATTTTTGCTGCACGGCGTGAGAAATATCGATGACTAGCTAAATAGCTATAAGAGCCCTTATTACCTAGAAAAGCGACGCTAACCGTAGGCACTTGGATATTGGGGTTGGCCAATGTTTGTAAATAGGCTTGCTGATTTAAGACTGAATCTTCAATAATTGTTTGATAAACGCTGGTAACGTAATGAGCATCTAAACCGAGCACTTTACCTTGGTTAATTAAACGTATTAATAATTCTTGCTCACGTTGTTGATCGCGAACGGGACGTATCTGATGCGCTTTACTTTTTGCAACACTGAGAGTGAGAGAGCGGCGTTGAGCAAATAACTCTAATAATTGCTGGTCAAGTTTGGTTATTTTTTCACGAATTTTATTCAGATCTAAATCTTCACTCACAGTACTTCCACCCTATATATTATTTTCGAAAATGGTTAAAAAGAAAGAATCCTGATGTTTTAGTAAAGGAAAGTAATGAAGGCGACTAAAACAAGCTATTAGCTAGGATACATAGCATTACTGTAGCGAGGGCGAAGAAATTGTTCAAGCCTTTATTGCTAAAGGCTTGTATTAAAAAAATCTATAATAGAAATAGATTTTTAGCTTTGTGGAAAACATTGCCAAATAATGGCAAAAGAAGACACGGTTGCTACTCCCCAGACAATTGAACGCAGTAGTCCAATATTGAATAAATATAATAAGTTGTAAGCCACTCGAGCGATAACGTGGCTAATTGCTAAGAAAGTTACACTGTCGGTTATTGTATTCGTGGTTATTGCGAGCAAAACCGCTGGGACAAAAATAATCAGTGATTCAAAAGCATTTTGGTGAGCCGCGAGTGCTCGGGCCCCAAAGCCAGTTAGTTTTGCTTGTTGCGCACGCGGATGGTTATTGTCATAGCCATCGAGTTTACTCATAGCCATTGCAACAGGGGCTTTAGCTAAATAAGGCAATAGAGTGGCTGTAAATAAACACCAGATAAGAATCGTCATACTTTTCCTCTTTTTATATTGTAGATAGTAATTTTAGTGTTGAAAATTTAACTTAATAGCTCAGTAATGTCAGTGTATATTTTGTCTCACCCGGTAAGAAAGGTGAGGGCTTTCCTTGTACCCAATCATCATGACCTAAACCATAATAAGGGCTCCACGGGTGGCCAGACTGGCTGGTTGGCATATGTAATATTCCTGATGCCTCATGACCCGGTGAAACCACCATACGTTGAGAGGCACCAAAAGACTTTCCTTGTACACGAGGCATATAGCTATCGCCAGCAAGAGGTATTGGCAGCATATCTAACCAACGACCAATAAAGGGTATAGCGTTACTAAGTGGGTGTTGTATTTTACTGGTGTTCTGTTGCCCCCAAGTCGCTTTAGCCAATGGTTGGTCTTGGGTCATATCCGTTAAGGTGGTAGAGAGTGCTCGCTCAAAAACTTTTTGCCAGTTATCTTCGGGCAACCATAAAAAGTTGCTTGGTTGTTCATTAATCATTTGCCAAAGCGGTGTTTCTACTTGGTGGCGAATGGTGTGAAAAGAGTAGCCATTATCTAAGTGAGTTAAGTTTTCGTTGAGTAGACTAAAAACATCATTACGCACATTCAAGCGAAAATTATTAACAAGGCGATAAGCGACTGAGTCTGTGCATGCACATAAATTATCAGTATTAAGGGTTTCTTTCACTGCTTGCCAACGCGGATGACTGATAATAGCGTCGGGTGTTAGTACTTTATCAATTAAAAATTTCTGCCAGCGTTTTAAAAAAATGGCGCGGTCGTCCAGCGCAATATCAAGTAAGTTTTGTTCCGAAAACACCTCTTTTGCAAGTAATCCTTCTCTGATTTGTTGTGCCCTTGCACCAAGTGCATAACCGCCGTTGCCTAATTTTTCTAACATTTTACCGCCAACCACACGAGCATTTGCGGTCCATAAACGGTTATTTTGCGGATTTTTAATTTTAGGATACAGATCCGCTTTTAAATATCCTTGCCAATGATTGATACCGTCACCCCAATGTGTAGGTGTTTCGCCAAACGAGGAGGATTTTTTTGGAATAGGCCCCATGATTGTCCAGCCAATATTTCCCGCTTTATCTCCGACAACTAGATTTTGTGCCGGAATACCTGCTTGGTTAGCAATGTTAAATGCCTCGTCAACGCTAGTGGCTAATTCGAGTTGAGTTTGGTGCAGATTTACGGCTTGTACATCATGTGCAACCCAGCGATAAGCTAATAATTGTTGGCTGTTGTTCACTCCTATAACGGGCCCCCAAATTGTTTCTTTGACTATGATTTCCTGTGCGTCTTGACCTTTTACCGCAATAACATGTTTATGCTCAGTAAAGTCTTGATAGCCAGCAGGTGTCAAGTATTGGCTCTTATCTACATTGGTATCTAAAATAATTATATCGCTCCAATCGCCGTAACTATTAGTAAACCCCCATGCAATATTACCGTTACTGCCAGCAATGATATTAGGTGTTCCCGGGAGGGTCAGTCCTGTTACTTTGATGGCTTTATTATTATCGCTTTGATATTCAAAGGTTGCCCGAAACCAAGTGTTTGGTACGCGTATTCCTAAATGCATATCGTTAGCAACAATGGCACTTCCTGTTTTACTTATTTTCCCCGATACCGCCCAGTTGTTTGAACCTGGGAACTCCTCACCTTGATATTTTTGCTCAGGTATATTTTTTACTAAATTTTGTACCGTATTAGCAGCTAAAGCATCTTGTTCAGATGAGGCAGAAGGCCATGCACGTGTTGGCATTTTACTTGATGGATACTGACTACCATCAATGGCGGCATCCCAAATGCTGCCTTTAGGATTCAAAAATTTAAAGACATCTTCACCTAAGGTGTTTTTTATATTTCCTAAGGTTCTTTCACGGTCACCTGCCGCATATTGTAAGTCCATGTACATACTTAATACAGTTAATATGGTGTCTTCTTCTTGCCAAGAAACAGGAGCCTGTTGAAGTAATAGATATTCAAAGGGAGGTGAGCTTAAATTATTTATGCCCTGATTCACACCACGGGTATAGGCTTTGAGTAAGGCCAAATCTTTTTTAGGAAGTTGTGCAACTATGGCTCTAGCACGCTCACGAAAACGATGACGGCGGATCTCTTTATCATGTGGCAAGGCTTTTTCGCCAAATAAGCTGGCGAGTTCGCCTGCTGAATTACGGCGCAGTAGGTCCATCTGAAAAAAACGTTCTTGGGCATGTATAAACCCTGTGGCGACTGCAACATCGTTACGTTTCTTCGCTTTTATGGTGACAATACCCTGACTATCGCGCTCAACAATGGCTGTATCACTCAAGCCAAGTAATGTTCGCTTTCCTTCAAGTACCGGTAACGCGCTATCAATTTGGCTGTAAATCCAAGTACCTAAACTTGTAACAACTAAAAATAAGATCAGCAAGAAACCAATTAATATATGTTTAAATCTATTCATAATGTGGTGTATTTAGGATATTTAGACGTGCTAGATTACCTTATTATTTATAAAGTTAACATTTAATGATAGAAGATTATTATCGGTTTATGTACAAAGAAAAGCCGAGCTACTTTTTTATTGCTATTTTTCCCGATAGAATAGCAATAATTACTATTGATAAACCTAATTAAGGAGTTTGTATGGCATCTTTACAAGATCAGCTATTAAAAGCAGGCTTAACGACTAAGCAAAAAGCGCGACAAGCAAATACAAGCCAGCGTAAATCAAATAAACAAAAACGCAGTGGCGTAGCAAAAGACGAAAGTTTACAAGAACAAGTAAAGCAAGACTTAGCTAAAGCTCAAAAAGAAAAATTGGCGAAAGACACCGCGCTCAATGAAGAAAGAAAGCAACAGCTCGCCAACAAAGAAAAAATGTTACGTATTCAACAAATACTCGAACACCATCAAATAAAAAATGTTACCGGTGAAACAGAATATAATTACACCTTTAACAGTAAAATTAAAAAGTTATTTGTTAACGCGGTTACCCATAGAGCTTTAGTTAATGGCCGATTAGCGGTTTGTGGGTTAACTGAACAGAGCTATTTAGTCACAGCAGAAACCGCAGCAAAAGTAGCGACTTTAGATGCTAGTGTTATTTTAGTACAAAATGATAAAGTGGAAAGTGATTTAATTGAAGCTGACGATCCTTATGCCGATTATCAAATTCCTGACGATATGATGTGGTAGATAGCCATTTGTGCAAAATGAAAGCAGTGTTAACCAAGTAGATATGTTAAACTCGCGCAAAATTAGGGTGGCTGTTTTTAGACAGTCTAGTGTTTTTTTTAAATAAAGAGAAGTTGATTTATGTTTATTGTTCGCTGGATTATTGGTCGTATCATCTTATTGTTAAATTTTGTTTTTTCACCGAGCGGCCCAAAAAGAACAACTCAGTTGCAAGCTGAAATAGATACAAGCACTCAACACTTGAGCTTATATCAATTACCCGCTTGTCCTTTTTGTGTGAAAGTTCGTCGTTCTATAAAACGCGATGGTTTAAATATCGAATTACGTAATATTAATCAAAATGAAAATTATCGTGAAGAGTTAATCAAAGAAGGTGGAAAACGTACGGTACCTTGTTTGAAAATCACTGATGAAAACCAAAAGGTTACTTGGTTATATGAATCGTCTGCTGTGATTGATTATTTACATCAATTTGCCCGTTAATTGATAGGACAGTAATATTATTTTATAAATAATGAAGTATTTCTCTATTTCTCGGGTCTATTGGTTTATCGTTAGTTAATTAATAACCTGAGAAGTAGCCATATGTTAATTAAATCTCCTGGAAAATCTGCACTAAAAGAACATCAAGTTACCAGCGAAAGTGTTTACTTAAAGCGTAGGCAGCTTATTAAGCAAATGGGTTTCTTCGGTGCCGGTACTTTATTATCTTCAACTATATCTAGCACTGTAAACGCCCAAGGTTTAGATTTTTTTTCATCAGAACCAGAAAACACCTTTCAACGTTATCCTTTAAAGTTCACGGCTGACGCTACTAATAATACTGAAGTGCTGACACCTGAAGCTAAGGTAACCAGTCATAATAATTTTTATGAATTTGGTATAGGTAAAAACGATCCCGTTAATAATGCGCAAAACTTCAATATTAAACCTTGGCAGCTCACGATAAGTGGTGAGTGTGATAAGCCTTATACTTTAGATTTAGATGATTTAACGAAAAGTTTTGCCCTTGAAGAGCGCATTTATCGGCTGCGATGTGTAGAAGCTTGGTCAATGGTTATCCCATGGGTTGGCTTTGAATTATCAAAACTATTAAAAAAGGCACAGCCGAACTCTCGAGCTAAGTATGTTGCTTTTGAAACCTTACACGACCCAGAGCAAATGCCCGGACAAGCAAGTAGGCGAATGGGCGGCGGTATTGATTACCCTTATGTGGAAGGGTTACGTATTGATGAGGCGATGAACCCACTTACCCTAATGAGTGTCGGTCTCTATGGCAAAACATTACCAGCACAAAATGGTGCGCCAATCCGTTTAGTGGTGCCATGGAAATATGGTTTTAAAAGTATTAAGTCGATTGTTGCAATAAAATTTGTTGAACATCCTCCTGCGTCAACATGGAATATTTTAGCCCCTAACGAATACGGCTTTTATGCCAATGTTAATCCTGAAGTTGACCATCCAAGGTGGAGTCAAGCCAGTGAACGAAGATTAACTTCTGGCGGATTGTTTGCGCGTAACCGTATCGATACTTTGCCTTTTAATGGCTACGGTGAGGAAGTTGCCGATCTATATAGAAACCTTGATTTACGGAAAAACTTTTAAAAATAGCGACAGGGTAAAATCGTGAGTAGGGGCTTTATTGCCCCACTAATCTGTAGTAATAACTTGAGTCGTATCATCTCTATGAAGTATAAAGTTATTTTGTTTAAAGTTTTTGTCCACCTTGCGGCTTTTTTACCGCTAGCCAATGCTTATTATCTGGCTTTTACTGATCAACTAGGCGCTGACCCAGTTGAAGCCATTATTCACTTTACCGGTATTGGTGCGTTTAATTTATTGTTGTTAAGTTTAATGATAACGCCTTTAAGTAAGCGTTTTAAAATATCAATATTATTAAAAGTTCGCCGTTTAGTAGGCTTATATAGCTTTACTTATGCTTTCCTACATTTAACCAATTTCCTAGTGTTTGAAGTGCAGTTTGATTGGTCACTATTTGTGAGTGAAATACTTGAACGACCTTATATTACTATTGGTATGGCGGGCTTATTGATTTTGTTAACGCTTGCGATAACATCAGTTTCGTTATTAAGAAAAAAAATGGGTAAAAATTGGCAAAAGCTCCATAATTGGGTTTACTTAGCCGTTGTTCTTGTTGGGATTCATTTTTATTGGTCGGTAAAGTCTGAAATCATAGAACCGAGTATTTATCTTTTTATTACTTTTCTTCTTTTAGCACTTCGTTTTAAAAAACTAAATAAGTGGATAAAAAAAGACTAGCCAAAAGCACCGGCTAGTCTTAACTTATTTATTATTTATAAAGTAATGATTATAAATAATTTTATGGATTTGCTTGCAATGTTAATGTCATACCTGAAGCTGTACTATAGCCAAATATATCTATATACCATGTACCTGCAGCAGGGGTTGTAAAGCTACAGCTTTCATTGTTACCATTTTTATAAGGTCGACAATCATAGGCAGAAGCTGTTGATTGTGCTCCTCGGCGAATATATAAGTCAGCATCACCTGACCCCCCTGAAAGGCTAATAGTCAGATCGGCATAACCTGCAGGTAAAACTTGAGTAAAGCGCTTCCACTGTCCTTTTGATACAGCAACATTCGACTCTGAACCATTAAGCGCAGGATTTCCTGTAGCAGCTTCTGTAAAACTACCTGTTAAGCTAACTCCCGAAAATGCTGAATAGGCTTTGACTCGAACATAATATGTTCCACCCGTTGATGTACCTGCACAAGACTCTACATTTCCGCCTTTATAAGGACGACAGTCATAGCTTGAATCGGTAGGTGCTGAACCAAACTTAACATACATATCAGCATCACCAGAACCACCCGTTGTTAAAAAGCTGATATCTGTTGCGCCCGATGGAACTTCCATCGTGTAAACAACGTCTGCATTTGTTGACGCACTTAGGTTCGTGGCAGCAACACCATTGGTTAATACATTACCCGTTGGAGGTGTTCCTGTTGTCGGACAAGCACCAACACCTACAGCACACCAAGCCGTTTCTACTGCTGTTTTTTCGGTAGCACCATATAAATCTTGTGCGGCTTGAGCTGTTGCCGCTCTTGCACCCGCAAAATTAGTATTTTGATTCATGTAGGTAACAAGTGCACGATAGAAAATCTTTTCGGCCTTTGCCATACCTATACTGGGTACTTGTGCCGTTGATTTGTTGCGCGGATGAGTACCACCGTCTACCAACAAAACATAAGCTAAATTAGCAATACCTGAGTTACCGTGAACACCACCTTGGTCATTACTATTACTTGGGTTACTTACAAAAGGAATGCGCTCTGGGTACCAATCTTTTGAGTAATTATCTTGAGTTGGATTATCCATGTAACGTAAGGCCTGACCTTGAGTGTTATATAAACCATCTCCCAATAACCATGAAGAACTTGTTGTGCCATTACGGTAAGCTTCGGCTGAGATACCAAGAATATCTGACCAAGCTTCGTTTAAGGCGCCTGATGCATTGGCATAAATTAGGTTTGCCGTTTTATCTGTGACACCGTGTGTTAATTCATGACCTATGATATCAAAGTCACTGGTAAAGTCGTTCATGCCACCAGATGCTTGACCATACATCATTTGTGAGCCCGTCCAATAAGCGTTAACTACGCCTAAATCAACACTAGATACGAGTGTCATTCCATTGTTATCAAGGCTGTCGCGACCAAATTTACTTTGATAATAGTCATACACTTTTGACGCGCCATCATGTGCACGTTGTGCTGCGGCGTTACTGCCACAACTTTGTGTGTTAGTACATAACAAAGTACCTGGAGCCGAGTTTGCCGAACCGCCATTAAGCGTGTATGTCCGCCAATTTTTAGCAGAATGTACTTGTGGCTCTCTCGCTAAGATTTCAGAAGTATTCACATCAAAGTATATAAAATCACGACCAAAGTCTTCACCGCCATTATCCCATGATACTTCTAGTCTATAAGCGAGTTTAGTTTCTTCTGAAAGTGGTAGGTACACGTAAGCAAGCTCTGGAATATTTAACACGTCTCCAACACTTTCAGCAGCAACCAGTGCTTGTGCAGAGTCATTGCTTAATGCACTAGCGTTGTTCATTACTGAAAACGAAGGTAATGAATTAGTGGCTAATTTACCCGTAACTTTATAAACGCTACTTGCACTATTACTTGCGTTAAAAGTATTTATTGGCGAATTAGTATGCATAATCATACTTGTACCATAAACTTTAATACCGTTAATCGTTTGATCAAAGTGAGTATGGCTTTTACCTAATTCATCAGTCCATTGGCGTCGAACTTTAAATTTTTCATTACCAACTGAGCCGTATGAGCTTTGATTTGAAATGATGTTTTGAAAGGCTTGTTCTGCAGGGTTTTTGATTACCAGCGGGTAATTTCCAAGCACTGGACTTTGGCTTGCTGGTGCCATAACCGGTGTTCCGGTGTTTGTTTCTTGTTGCAGTGAACTGGCGCTCATTTCAACAGCTGTTGCGTTCATTGTTGCAGCGGTAAGTGCTGCGCCAATAAGGAATGAAAGTTGAGAAATCTTATTATTATTTTGCATTAAGTGTTCCTAATTTTACTTAATTTATACTTGCATTAAAAGCCAAGTGATATTTTTATTTTCCTCCCTCATTCCTTTGATTAATTTGTCCTCCAATGGCCTTGAGGATTTTTTAGCCAGTCTTTGCTGACAAATCAACCGTAACATTGATTTAACATCTTTAGCAACAAATTGATCTATTATTAATATTTAATTAACAACTCTATCAATAAATTATTGTTTAAAAAAATTTATGCGAAGTGATATTTGTGAAATAGGCAATGATTTATATAAGGAAAAATAAATAAAGATTCGAGAAAATAATGAAAGTATCTAACAAATTAATAAGGTATTAACGCGTTCGTTAATTAATAAAGGTTAGCGTGTTGGGTAGGCTATTGTTTAACGTTACAAAGGTAACCTTAGGTTGTTCTTGGTTGTTAGGTACTATGCCTTCAACAAGCGCGACAATGGTTGTTGATGGTGCATTAGCACTTCTAGACGTTACGACGACAGAAACGAGTTTTCGCCATTGGCAACCAACAAATCCACAAATATCACCAAGCTCGAGTTGCTGGTAAGTTATTTGAAAGTTAGTGATAGATTTATCAGCAAGGTAATGAATTATTTTTTCATCTGCTTTTACCGCGTCAATTGCAATAGAATTAGCTTGGCAGTGATTTGAAATCGATAAAAGAAACATCAATATTATAATTTTTGCCATTGATAACCTTTCCTTTATCGATTTTTAAGCAAGCTGACTATTAAGAGCGAGCCGTTACTTCTAATAAATGATAACCAAATTGCGTTTTTACTGGTCCTTGAACTGTGTTTAAATCAGCAGTGAAAACCACTTCATCAAATTCTGGTACCATTTGACCACGGCCAAATGATCCTAAATCTCCACCTTGCATTTTTGAAGGACAGTTTGAGTGCTCCTGCGCTACAACCGCAAAATCTGCTCCATCTTCGATTTGTGCTTTAAGCGTTAAACATTGCTCTTCTGTATCTACTAATAAATGACGTGCTGATGCTTGTGACATGTTGCTTCCTATATGATGGTGTAAATTAATCCTCTAACTTTACCGTATCTTTAGAAAAAATTAAAGAAATCGATGGATTGAATTAATATTCATCAACTTTATACTCGGTTTATTGATTAAAATGACAAGTTAACAATAAATTTATACTTTTGTCCTCGGGTCCTTATTCGGTGTTTGTTAAATCATAATCGTTTTATTTAATTGTGATGTGATAAATTAATCGTCATTACCCTTTGGACTTTGCCTTATGTTTTTACCGAATCTTAAACATTTACGCTATTTAATTGCGCTTTACCAAGAACAAAATTTTCATCGAGCAGCTAGTGCATGCTTTGTTAGTCAGTCAACCTTAAGCAGCGCTATTCTAAAATTAGAAGAACAGCTAAATTGTCAATTAATTGAACGTGACAACAAATCTTTTTTATTTACGACTCAGGGCATTGAAGTTGTTGAGAAATCCCGACAGTTACTAGTCTCGGCCAACGAATTAGTCAGCTTTGCAAAACAACAAGGTAGTGAGTATACCGGCACCGTAAGTATTGGTTGTATTCCAACGATTGCGCCATTTCTCTTAACTGATTTTGTGCGCGCCTGCCAAAGTAAACTTCCTGATTTAGCCTTGTTTTTACGTGAAGATACCACTGAAAACTTAATGAATATGCTTAATAATGGTGAAATAGATGTGTTGATTCTAGCGTTGCCAATAGGAGTAAATAATTTTCATTGTCGATTAGTAGGTAAAGACAGGTTTTTTATGGCAGGTAATAAAAGGCTAGTAGAGACATTTCAACAAACAGACAGTTATAAACATTTACCGGAACAGAGTATTTTCCTATTATCATCAGAGCATTGCCTTACTGAACATGCCTTGTCAGCATGTAAACTTGCTGATAAATCGCGTATTCATTCTTTTTCTGCGTCAAGCTTATCAACATTAGTACAGATGACCGCTTTTCATCAAGGTTTTACTTTTTTGCCTGAAATGGCGGTAAAGAAAAATATTGGGGAAAATGAGGGGTTAACCATAGCACCATTAGACCAAGATTATTATCGAGAAATTGGTGTGTTATGGCGAAAAACGTCAATGAGAAATGTTTTATATAATCAATTGTCAGCTGTGATAACTGACTTATTAATTTAATTAATCAAACTAACTAATCGATAACTCAGCTTAAGGTAACGATTTATTTAACAATAGCTAAATCATTATTTGCTAGTTAATTATTTGCTAGTTAATTATGTATAGTTAAGTGGTCTTTGTTTGTTCTAGCATAAGTTGATTTTTATTTTACTTGTTATTATGGTTATGTTGATAATGTGTTATTAGTTATCTTATTATTTAATATTGTATAGTGTTACTTAAAGAATTCTTAACTATTTGGATAGTCTTTATTTTATAGATAATTAAAAAGGTTATGGGTAAATTGACACTTAATAGTGCTAGCTGAGGTCTTCTCAAAGACAAGTAAAGGGCTTTTAAAATGAGTGATTTCAGCCATTGCTACTTTTCTTAGCGCTAATTAAATAATTGCAATCACTGTTGGGAATGCTAATAAACGCCTCCATTTACCATTGGTTATTAAAATATGACCGATGAGTCACTAACTACATTATTAAGTCAGTAGGTTTTGAAGTTATAACTTTCATGGATAACAACAATAAGCGGCTAATATTTGTTAGTCGCTTTTTTTTAGTTAATAAACCCTTATAATGTCACCACACTTGTAAGAGAAGTACTTTATGACCATTGTTTATAAAACCCGAACTCAGTTAGTTGTTGAAACCCTTAGAGAGAAGATCCTCAGTGGCGAAATTCAAGCAGGGCAACCTTTACGGCAAGCGGCATTAGCCGAAGAGTTAAATGTTAGTCGAATTCCGGTACGTGAAGCGTTACTACAATTAGAAGCTGAAGGTTTAGTTGCTTTTGAACCGCATAAAGGCGCTACAGCTACCGAGCTAAATGCTAGTCAAGTTGATGAGTTATTTGAACTACGGGCTATGTTGGAAGCTGATTTGTTGGCGTCATCAATCCCTCGTCTTACGGTTGAAAAACTTGACGAAGCGACAGAACTTCTTGGGAAATTAGACAAAGCGCTTGGTAAAGAGAATGCTGCTAATACCTGGAGTGAATTAAATTCTGATTACCATAATTGCTTATACTCAGGGGCAAATCGTCCGCAAACACAAGACTTAGTAAATACCTTGAATAAAAATGCAGACCGTTATATTCGCATGCATTTATTATGGGCAGGGGGTATTTCAAAAGCAGAATCTGAACACAATGAATTACTCGCTTTATGTAAAGCAGGTAATATTGAAAAGTCTGTTGCTTTGTTAAAACAGCATATTTTGGGTTCTCGTGATGAAATAAAAGCGTTCCTTTGTGCAAGAGAGCTAGCAGAAGGATGATGTTAATTCACCCAAACTAATAAAGTAGTGGCGAAGTCTTGTCTGTACTTTATATTGCTGGATAGTAGAACATAACGGTCACTATGCTTATTTGGGGTGTATTAAATCACTGATAATATTTTTTCGTAGAATTTAGTCTGATAATATTAAGCATTAAGGCTAAGGTTAACAGTCGAGCAGACACGGTAGAGATATTAATTATTCAAAAAATCCTTAGTAAGTTTATCGCGACAGTGTCAGAATATCCCTCATAATATAGTGATTAAATAAAGTATCACTTTCCCATCGTCATCCTGAATGAATTTCAGTATCAATATGGCGGCTTTAAGATTACGAATCTATTTAAAAAAGGACTAAAAATGAGTTTATTAATCACCGGTGGTACTGGATATATCGGTAGTCATACCGTGGTAGAGTTACTTAAATTAGATAAAGATATTATCATCGTTGATAACTTATCAAATTCATCTACCTTAGTCCTTAATCGCGTAAAAGCAATTACCGGCAAAACAGTCACTTTCATTAAAGCTGATATTTGTGATGAAGCTGCGCTTGATGCTGTTTTCAAAGAACATGATATTGAAGCTGTTGTGCATTTTGCTGGCTTAAAAGCGGTTGGTGAGTCCAACGAAATACCACTGAGTTACTATCAAAATAATGTTTCAGGCTCTGTTACTTTATTTCAAGTTATGGCTAAACATGGTGTTAAAAATTTAGTTTTTAGTTCTTCAGCGACGGTTTATGGTGAGAATAACCCATCACCATTAGATGAGACTATGCCAACCTCTGCGACTAACCCTTATGGTCAAACTAAGTTAATGGTTGAGCATGTACTGTTTGATTTAGCAAAAAGTGATAGTGAATGGTCAATCGCCTGCTTACGTTATTTTAACCCGATTGGCGCACATGAATCGGGGACTATTGGTGAAAACCCTAACGGTATTCCTAATAACTTATTACCCTATGTTGCTCAAGTGGCAGTAGGGCGTTTACCTCAACTACAAGTATTTGGAGATAATTACGACACGCCAGATGGCACAGGTGTTCGCGATTACATTCATGTGGTAGATTTAGCGATTGGTCATGTTAAAGCGTTAGAAAGCTTGTCAAAAATAAAAGGTTGTAAAGCGATTAATATCGGAACGGGTAATGGCACTTCAGTATTAGAAATAGTGAATACTTTTGAGCAAATTAGTGGTCAAAATATCGCCTATAAAGTGGTGCCGCGCCGCGCGGGTGATATTGGCACTGTTTACGCTGATGCATCATTAGCAAACAGCCTATTAGGCTGGCAAGCAACACGCAATTTAAATACTATGATTGCTGATACTTGGCGCTGGCAGTCACAAAACCCCAATGGGTTTGAGTAAGTTAACTTATTCAGTAAACCGCAGTTTTAAGCATTGCACATCAAACTAAAAATCACTAAAGTAGCGGCTCTAATTGCCGCTATTTTTTTATGTTTTAATTGGTCTTAATTACACTTATGCACGCTGTACATAAACTTCATCATTATCGTATGAGTCTGAGCACGACGACTTACAAGTCTCGTGGACAACGCGTTTTACGTTGTGACTTATGTCGTCTAGCAAAACCTCATTGTATTTGTTCATATTCGCCAAAATCTACCAGTAATGCCGGTTTTTTATTATTGATGTATGATACCGAAGTACTAAAACCGAGTAATACAGGCAAGTTAATTGCTGATGTCGTGCCAGATACCTTTGCATTTCTTTGGTCAAGAACTAAAGAAAATAAAGAAATGTTAGCCATTTTAAACGACGAGCAATGGCAACCTTATGTTGTTTTTCCTCAACAATATGCACAGGCTGAACGTGAGGTTTTTTGTAATGAAATGACCATACCTTCAGGTAAAAGACCACTCTTTGTTATGTTGGATGGTTGCTGGCGTGAAGCGAAAAAAATGTTTCGTAAAAGTCCTTACTTGAACCAATTTCCCATTGCTGCTTTTGACCCACATTTACTTGACGAAGCGGCTAATACCTCTCGCTATCAAATACGCATTGCCGAAGAAAACTATCAATTTGCTACCGCAGAAGTCGCGGCAAAAATGTTAACAATGGCAAAAGAACCGGTCAATGGACAATTATTGGATCAATGGTTTGATATGTTTAGTTATCAGTACCAAAAAAGTGTTTGCCAGAAGAACCGAGGTAATCCACAAGCATTAGAAGACTATCTTGATTATACTAAAAAACATAATGTTGAGCTAAAAGGCACTAAATAGTTTTGTCGATTATTAGCTCAGAGCCAGCCTTTTTGTTGCGCTATTCTGGCAGCATCAATACGATTAGTCGCGTTGAGTTTAGAAATACATTCCGACAAATAATTTCGAATAGTTCCTTCTGATAGAAATAACAATTGAGCAATATCGTTTGTTGTTTTACCTTCACTTGCTAATTTCAAAGCTTTACGCTCTTTGTCTGATAATGGGTCGACATCATCTAGGGCAGCAATTGCTAATTCAGGGTCTATTACTTTTTTCCCTTGCATTACTTTTCTCAGAGCCGCTGCCAACTCATCAGACGGAGTATCTTTAAGTAAGAAACCTTTAACGCCAATAGTCAAAGCGCGCTTAATATATCCAGCACGACCAAACGTAGTGATGACAACTGTTTTAATATAGGGGTGATTTTTTGCTGTGATTTGCGCTAACTCTAAGCCACTCATCAAAGGCATTTCAATATCAGTTAGTAAAATATCGGTACTGTTTTTATTAATAAGTTTCACTGCTTCAACGCCATTTTCAGCTTCGCCAACAATTTCAATATCTGCCTCTAAATTAAGTAAGGCTGTTAATGCTCCTCTTATGAGTGCTTGATCTTCAGCGATAATTACTTTGATCTTTTTATTTAATACTTCATTTTTCATTGATGAAAGCCTCTGATGGTAAACTAATTTTTAACTCAAACCCTTGTTTTGTATTTATGGTGAACTGTCCATTGAGTTCCTTAACGCGCTCTACTATTCCTATCAGCCCGTTACTGAACTTAGGTTCTCTATTTTCGTCTTGGTAATGAGAACCGTTATCGCATATTGTGAGACATAACGAATCTTCAGTTTGTTGAGTTTTAGCGATAACGTTATCACCGTTACTGTGACGAAGAATGTTCGTTATTGCTTCCCTAATAATAAGTAATAACGAACTTTCTGCTTTTGCTGTTAATTTTTGTAATAACACTTGCTGTGTTACCGTGAAATTTCTATCAATTAAACGAGCAAATGCTTTATTGATTTCAGCTTGTGGATCTTTAGCTTTATAACCTGAAACGGCTTGTCTAACTTCACTTAATGTTTCACGCGTAATTTTTGCAACATGTGATATTTCATCAATTGATTTTTTTATTTGTCCTGCTTTAGCTAGCTTCTCGGCAAGCTCTGCTTTTAGTGCGATTGAAGAGAGTGTGTGGCCGAGTAAATCATGTAAGTCTCGTGCAATTCTTTCGCGTTCAGCAACCGTTGCTAATTGCTCTATTTGCTGTTGACTGCGTTGTTCTGACAATTTTTGCTTGCGGCTACGACGCTCAGCTAAACCAAATAAAAAGTTTGGAATACTACAAAAAAGTGCAGGAGTTATGAAAAAAAAGTTGACGAGATCAAAGACTGCCGCAGTAATAAAAATGAGACCAATCGTGATCCCTAAACCTATTATACTTTTTGGGGCAGGGTAATAATAACCAATAAAATAACTTGCAAAGGCAAATAAGGTAAATGTGCCGGGGGTAAAATATGTACCGAGAAAACTTAAAAGTAAAATAGCAAAAATAGGACGAATAGCCATTCGTTCATCATTACTTTGACCAGTAATATAAAAATAAATAAAACAACTATAAACGATGAGCGAACCAGATATTTGTATAACATCGAAATTTTGCCAGTTGGCAAATAGAGGAAAAAAATAAAATAGCGAAAAAAACAGCGGAAGCCATGTCCACAGTACAATTTGGTTTTCGGTTAAGCTCGGTGCTACAAAAGTGCTATTATTGATATTCATTTCAATGTCCAAAACTTCGTATGATATTAGTTAACTAAAACGCGCTATTTATATCATATTTAATGAGGTGCTGCTGAATCTGTAATTAATTATATTATTTTAATATCAGCAGCTTAAGATTTTAATAGATATTTAAGTATTCTTCTGAAGTAGATTTTTTGCCCAACTGTAATTAGGGGATACCTCTACTGCTTTTGCCCAATCGGCCAATGCGGCCTCTTTATTACCTAGTTCCAATTGCGTTAATCCGCGCCATGTATATGCTTCTGCAAATCCCCAATGATACTCAGAATATTGATCGTTATTGTATTGTTCAATGGCATTAGATAACTCTATTAATGCTTGATGTTTACTTCCACCAAACATGGCAGGTGTATTATATTTACTTACACCTGTAAAGAGTAATACACGTGGATTGTTAGGTGAAATTTTTTGGGCTGTTGTCAATGCGCTTATTGCTTTAGGACCTAATTCAATCCCGCTCATCGGTTGATATGCAATACGTAATCCGTAAACCTGCGCTAGTAGCGCCCAACTTTCATTGTCTTGATTATTAATTTTAACCAGTTCAGTTAATTGTTCTGTTGCTCGGTTTAACGCAGCAGTGCCTTTGTCTTGCTGTTGAAGAAAACTGTAATTGAACCCAAGACGATAATTCGCTAAAGCTCGGTCGTAACCGTTGCTGGATTCTTTAATATTTACTAATTCTGTTAAGTTTAATTCCATTGACGCATTTTCAATGGCTGTAATGGTTTGCTGATCAGCTTGCGCCTGAGTACTTAACATTAATGAAACGGTAATTGCTAATTTAAATAATGTAGTTTTCATCGTATTCTCGCTTATATTTTGTTTTAAGTTAAAGAAGAATTTTGTTTATTCCCCCTTGGCGAAAACAAGTATTTCAAGTATCTAGTTTTAGTATTAGAGCACTTTGTCATGACTTAAAATGACAAATGTCATTAATTCGTTTCGGTATCTACTATTTAGGTATATAATGCGACCGCGAAAATCGAAATTAATTGAATTGGTATAACTTTATGAGAATATGTGGTGTTGAATTAAAAGGTAATGATGCAATTATTTGTATTATGTCACGTGAAAACGGTTTGTATGATATTCCGCAAACGCGCGTGCAAAAAATATCTTTAGTAGATGCAGGTGATTCCGAAGCAGTACAACACTTCCAATTTACCTTTGCTAAATTGATGGAAGACTATCACGTTGATAAAGTTGTTATCCGTGGTCGCGCTTTAAAAGGTAAATTTTCTGGTGGACCGATCGGCTTTAAATTAGAAGCGTGTATTCAACTTATAAAAGAACTACAAGTAGAAATTATTGCGGGTAGTTTTGTCAAGAAAACCCTAGTAAGAAGTCAAATAGATATTGATTTTCGTGATACCGGCTTGAAGCAATATCAAGAACCTGCCTTTGATACCGTTTTTGCTTTTTTTGAAAGTGACCCTTATATGAAGTAAGTGTTTCTTTTAGTTGAAGCTAATAAAAACCCCAGTAAGTTTGCACTTACTGGGGTTTTTACGTTTACGGCGATCAGTAGGATATGGTGCTAAGAGCCTAATTAATATGCTTCAAATGTGCTAACAATAAAATGATGAGAAACGTTATCAGTCGCTTTTGTTAATAACCGTTAATAACGCCGCAATAAGCTCATGGGTGCTAGATTTAATAGCGGCATAATTTTTTCTCTTAATATTGGACTCTAAGCTCATTGCGACTCGTGTTATGTTGTTATAACCAAACATTTGTGCGGCTCCAGCTAGTTTATGTGCTTGCTTAGCAAGTGCATCATTATCATTCGTTTGATTCAACAATATGAAGTTTTTATGTTCTGCAATTAAACCCACTTCAAATTTAGCAACCAAATCAGATATATCAATGCTGCTATTAGTTAGCGAGCTACTGTCTTCGTGGCTAATTTTGATAGGCTGTTCAAAATACTTAGCGATGGTATTGATAAAGGTTTGTCGCTCAAAAGGCTTAGCTTGAAATCCATTAAATCCTAGCGCTAAATATTGTTCTAGATCTTTGGCTAAGGTATTTGCCGTTAATGCAATAATCGGCACTTCACAAGCTCTAGCTCTTAGAATTTTTATCGCTTCTATACCATCCATTTTTGGCATCTGAATATCAAGTAAGATTAAATCAGGTTTATTTTTAAAGTAAGACGCTATTACTTCGTAGCCGTTTGTCGCAGTATAAACCTCAAAACCTAGTCCGGTCAGTAGCCTGCTCATTAAATGCCTATTATCATCATGGTCTTCAGCCAATAAAATAGCGCCACTGAAGGTCTTCTTTGTTACTTCGAATTCTTTTACAATCTCAGTTGAACTGGTGGGAGTAAAGGGTAATATCAAGGTAAAAATACTGCCTTGACCTATCTCACTTTCAACATCGATTATTCCCCCCATGAAGTCAGCTAATTTTTCAGATAAATTTAACCCTAAACCTGAGCCACCAAAGCGCCGACTAATGCTGGTATCTGCTTGTGTAAAGGCGTCAAACACTCTTATTAATTGTTCATCACTGATACCTATGCCTGTATCACGTATTTTGAAGGTTAATTCGTTGATATGATTATAATGCTGCGCGTATATTTCAATAGCAACATCCCCTTTTTCAGTGAACTTAATGGCATTTGAACAAAGGTTAATAAGAATTTGCTTTAAACGAAAGCCATCAATATTGATCATAAAAGGGGAGGGCAAAGTATGGTGTATAGTGAAATTTAAGCCCTTAGATTTAGCTTGTTCTGAGAAAATATTTTTAATGTCGACAAGTATTTGTATGAGATCTAAGGCCGTTATTTCTAATTCAAATTTATTTGCCTCTATTTTACTTAAATCTAGGGTATCATTCAATAAGCTCAATAAATGCAAGCTATTATTATATATGACTTTTATGCTATCAGTACTGTTATCAATATCACCATGTAATATCGCTTCAGTTTGGCCAATAATAGAGGTTAAAGGTGTTCTTATCTCATGGCTCATATTCGCTAAGAATTGAGATTTAACTTCATTCGCTTTAATAACCTTTTTCGATTCTTGTTTGATTGAAGCCGTTTGTGTGGAAACTTGATGCTCTAATTGCTTAATAAGGTCACGTTCAAAAATTGCTTTTTTTTGATGAGCCTTAATGAAAAAGACTAATATGAGCAAAGATGAGATGAAATATAAGGTATATGCCCACCAAGAGTTCCAGAACGGTGGTAGCACGGTTATTTTAAGTGAAACACCTTCTTCATTCCAAATACCATCAGGGTTGCTTGCTTTTACTCTTAGTAAGTATTCACCATCAGATAGATTTGTGTATGTTGCTCGGCGATTTTTATAATCGGTCATTATCCAATGGTCATCAAAACCTTCAAGCTTGTATGCATATTGATTTTTTTTCGGGGCAGAAAAATGTAAAGCACTAAACTCAAACGCCACTAAATTTTCTTTGTGGCTTAAAGTGATCGCTGATGTTGCATGGATCCCTTTCTCCAAAAAAAATGTACCATCTTCAGGTTTTGCCTTATTTTTATCGTGTTCTTTATTGGCATCGATAGCGACTGATTGATTCAACAATAGCATTTCGGTGAAAACGACCACAGGTTTATTGTTATCCTGAATTAGCTTATTAGGAAAAAATCGATTAAAACCATTAATACCACCAAAAAACAATTCGCCACTGTCACTCTTATAAGAAGCGCCAGCATTAAATTCATTACTTTGTAAGCCATCGCCAACATCATAATTTTTAAACGTTTTAGACTTGGGGTTAAATTGAGATAAGCCTTGATTGGTACTTATCCATAAATAACCTTGCTCATCAATCTCTATTGCATAAATGGTGCTATCAGGTAATCCGTCCTCTTCAGTAAAACGTGCAAACTCCCCCGACTTCATATCCATAAGGTTGAGACCATTCATAGTACCTACCCAAAGGTTACCTTCGTCATCTAAAGCTATTGAGGTAATATAATTATGGCTTAAACTGCTTGGTTGAGCCATATCATGTCGATAATGAGTAAATACTTCAGTCTTATGATTGAAATAATTAAGGCCCTCAGCAGTAGCCACCCAAAGATTTTTTTGGCTGTCTTCAGTTATTGCTAAAATATAGTTATGGCTCAAACTGTTCAAATTAACTTCACTATGCTGATAGGTCCTGAACTTTTCAGTTTTAGGGATAAAATAATCTAGACCATTAGCCGTACCTACCCAAAGGTTATTTTGGCTGTCTTCAGTTATCGCTTTGATGCCTCTGCTACCTAAACTGTCTGAATTGTCCAAATTATGCCGATACGTACTGAATACTTCAGTTTTGAGGGTGAATTTATTTAATGCACTCTTAGAGCTAAACCAAATGTTGCCTTGGTAATCTTTAGTTATCGCGTTAACCCAGTTATTACTTACATTTTCTGGGCTAGTTTTATTTATACTATAATGCTCAAACTGCTGAGTTTTTTTATTAAAGCGATTGATGCCTTCTGAATCAACACCCACCCAAAGATTGCCTTGCTGGTCTTCAACGATCGCAGCAACCCAATTACTACTTAAGCTTGCGGGGGTAAGGATATCTCGACGGTAATGACCAAACTGTTCTATTATTGGATTGAAGCGGCTAAGACCCGCTTTGTCAGTCCCTGACCAAATATTACCTTCTCTGTCCTCTAAGATAGCCATAATACGACCATAGCCTAAGCTGTTTATATTTGCCTCTTCATGACGGTAATAGGTGAAAACCTCAGTTTTAAGGTTCAGTCTATTCAATCCTATACTTGTCCCAATCCAAAGGTTGCCTTTTTTATCAGCCGCTAAGGTTAAAATTACTCCATCGCTTAAACTATTAGAATTATTACTGTCATGGCGGTAATGAGTAAATTGTTCAGTTTGTAGACTAAATCGATTTAAGCCGTTTTCAGTAATTATCCAAAGATTATTTTGCCTATCGGTAATTATTGACCAAACTGTTCCTTGAGTTATGCTATTGGGGTCGTTAGCACTGTGAAAGTAATGAGTAAATTGCTCAGTTTTTGTATTAAAGCGACTAAGACCAGCATGAGTGCCAACCCAAATTTCGCCATTATTATCCTCTAATATTGCCCAGACATTATTATGGCTTAAACTCTTTGGATTATTTATATTATATCTATAATGAGTAAACTGCCCTGTTTTTGGATCAAAACGATTAAGTCCGCCCCGAGTACCTATCCAGATATTGCCTAAGCGGTCTTGAGTTATTGCATTGACAACATCATGGCTTAAGCTATTTGGATTATTAGCATTGTGACGAAAGTGTCTAAACTGTTCAGTTCTCGGATTAAAGTGGTTAAGTCCAAATTCTGTACCTATCCATAGGTTCGCACTTTTATCTTCAAATATAGTTCGAATCACATTGCCTGTTAGTGAGTTCTGATTTTTACCACTATGCTTAAATACTTTAAACGTATAGCCGTCATAACGTGCTAACCCGTTGGAAGTCCCTGCCCATATGAAGCCTTGTTTGTCTTGTAGTATTTGATTTACATCACTTTGTGGTAGGCCATCTTCAATAGATAGACGCTCAAACCGAGTTGATTGCACTGCAGCGAATGAAACGCAGGAAGGAAAAAGTATCAGCAAAAATAAAAACAGCGAAGACTTTATTTTACGGTTATTGAAAATAATACTCATTTTTACAAAACCTTTCAATATGAGTAATACAGCAGATTTTAACTTCATAATGGGGGGTTAACTTTAGTGAGCTATATGGCGTTGAGAGAATATTATTATTACATTATTAGGTTATAAACAATACAAATAAACTTTTATTAAAAATTTTAAAAACTGGACGTTATCCCGTTAAAGACAAGAGTAGTGGCAATGATATCAGGATGGGAATAAAAGTACTTAGGTTTTTTTAGCAACTATAAAGCGCTATCTCAGTTAATATCTTTTTTAACTCTAAATCGTCATGCTGAGACTCATATAAATCTAGTATCAGCATGACGGAGTCTTAAATAACGGATATTAATAATATTAGGATTAACGTTATTTAGTTGTTGTTAAACCACGACGGTCAAGCAAAGGTTGAACTTTAGGGTCTTGACCTCTGAAACGACGGTACATTATGGTAGGATCTTCACTACCACCGGGCTCTAAGATATGCTTACGGTATAAATCTGCAGTTTTCTCATCGAATATGCCATTTTCTTTAAACGCTAACCAAGTATCTGCATCATAGATATTTGACCAAATGTAGCCGTAATAACCTGATGAATAACCGCCAGAGAATATATGAGAAAAGTAACCTGTTCTATAACGAGGTGATATCTCTTTGATTAAGCCAATTTCAGATAAGACCTTTTGCTCAAATACGGCAGCATCTTGCAGCTCTGCTGTTTCTAAAGAATGCCAGCTCATGTCAAGTAAAGCCGCACCAAGGTATTCAGTGGTACCAAAACCTTGATTAAATTTACCTGAAGCTTGAATTTTATCAACTAATGCCATTGGAATAACTTCACCTGTTTTATAGTGCTTAGCAAAGTTTGCTAATACTTCTGGCTCAGTCATCCAATTTTCCATGACTTGTGAAGGATATTCAACATAGTCACGTGGTAAAGCAGTACCAGTTTGTGAACGGTAATAACCGTTAGACAACAAGCCCTGAATTGCATGACCGAATTCATGAAATAAGGTCGATGCTTGATCAAAAGTTAATAATGTTGGCGTATCACCGACCGGGCGTGGATAATTTAATACGTTGTAGATAATAGGGGTAACTTCTTCACCATACATACGATGTTGTTTACGGAAGCTGCTCATCCAAGCACCACCACGTTTACTTTCGCGCACGTAATGGTCAGTCATATAAATACCAACATAGCTGCCGTCTTTATCAAAGACTTCAAAGGTGCGTACATCTTCATGGTATTTAGGTAAGTCGTTGCGTTCTTTAAAGGTTACGCCCCATAATTTTTCAGCAGTGAAGAAAATACCTTGTAAAGTCCCTTCAAGTGAAAAATAAGGCTTAGTTTCTGCTGCATCTATATCGTAGCGAGCTTTACGAATTTTCTCAGCGTAGTACCACCAATCCCAGGCTTCTATTTCAATTTTAGAGCCTTGTGAGTTAGCCAGCTTTTGCATATCAGCTGACTCTTCTTTTGCTCTTGCTAAAGCGGCTGGCCATACTTTATTTAATAAACCAAATACGTTTTCAGGTGTTTTAGCCGTCGCATTTTCAAGGACAAAATGTGCGTGAGTTTTATAACCTAATAACTGTGCTTTTTGGTAACGTAAGCTGGCTGTTTCTGCAGCAATACTCTTGTTATCAAACTCATCGTCATTGTTACCGCGCATGGTGTAACCTTTATATAAGGTTTCCCGTAATTTACGGTTAGTTGCATAGGTTAAAAAGGGATTTTTGCTAGGACGATGAGTGGTGAATACCCATTTACCCTCATGGCCTCTGTCGCTTGCCGTAACAGCGGCGGCGGCAATAATATCGTCAGGTAAACCGTTTAAATCAGCCTTGTTATCAATAACCATTTCAAAGCTGTTCGTTTCGTGTAATAAATTTTCGCCAAATTTTAAGCTTAATTCACTCAATTGCGTATTAAATTGGCGTAATTTTACTTTGTCAGCGTCTGATAAATTAGCACCACCACGGACAAA
Source organism: Colwellia sp. MB3u-55 (assembly GCF_014076785.1). NCBI lineage: Bacteria > Pseudomonadati > Pseudomonadota > Gammaproteobacteria > Alteromonadales > Colwelliaceae > Colwellia > Colwellia sp. MB3u-55. Next base: position 73,629 of record NZ_JACGUS010000119.1, on the reverse strand, counting down.
ACCTTTGTAGGTTTTCTCAAGTAAGGTTAATTCGTTTACTTGTAAATTCAGTTGATCTTTTTTGTCATAAACCGTTTTTACCCGAGCAAATAATTTTGCATTAAGATTAATATCGTCATTTAACGCTGATAATTGTGGTGATACTGCTTTGGCAATATTGCGCATTTCTTCGTCAGACATTGAACCGGTTAAACCGTAAAATACATTACTGACGCGGTTAAGAAAATCACCTGACTTTTCCATCGCTTCAATGGTATTTGCAAATGTTGCTGTGTTAGTAGCATTGGCGATAGTGGAAATTTCTATTTTATTTTCACTAATGGCTTGCTCAAATGCGGGTAAGTAATCACTTTTTTTAATTTGATCAAAAGGGGGAATGCCGTGTGGCGTAGTAAATGCACTGAACAATGGATTTATATGTTCAGCTTTTTTAATTATTTGCTGACTTTCTTTGATTTGATTCTTGTTATCGTCGTACGACTGACAACCGGCTAATGTGATAGCAATAGCAAGTGGGGCGAGTAAGCGCTTTTTCATAAATGACCTTTATTAAATGTTAGACAATTAAATGATTTTGTTAATATCGTATAGACAAAGCTAATGAATTTATTCTATGTTGCACTCGACCAAGCTACAAGACGCAGCACGTTTAAAAACGGTGAGTAACCGGTTAAAAAAGCTGAATTGTTAAGTTGTCAGCTTTTATCTTGATTATTTTTGTAAAATACAGAATAAAATAAGTAGGCTTTAGCGGAAATAAAAATCCCGTGCGAGCACGGGATTACATAAGTGCAATATGTAGCTAAGCTTAATCAGGAATATAATCAAGTACTAAGCTATTTGCAGTCGAATTGTAGTGAATTATTCGCTGGTAGTTTGGCGATATATAACTGTCAACAGAACCGGCAGTATACCCAACGGTAAATAAGGCTTGTTGGTTTGCATCATATTTACTGAGAATAAAAACGCCACTACTATCGAAACGATAGAAATAACTATTATTAGCCGAGTCAATGGCTACGTTAACCGTTCGTATACTCGCTCGCAAAACGCCTTGGTCAGTAAAACTTGTACCATCAAAAGTTGTCCACTCTGAAGTGGTGCTCGCTGTATAAAGATCTGCACCACGACTACTGGTGACTATATTTGATAAAACGCCACTATAAGCGCTGTTAATATTTTCATTACTGGCAATTTGTTGAACACTTTCAGCAGTAAAGGCATTATACGCTAAGGTATATTGTAGCAATGCTGAAGTGTTAGCGTTATAAGCAATAACATGATTGCTTGCCGGTACGTCATAGATGATGGGTGAGTTGAAAATGTTTTCTCTATCCCAAAACTGCACCGCTAAGGCTAAGTTTGCATATTCTAACGCTTGACTGATAACAATGGCTTTACCGGCGACTATCGCGATAGTTTTAGGCCTAAATTGTAGATCTATGTCAGCAGCTGGCAGTAAGTTAATACTGAAATCGTTAAGGTTTATTTGATAATGATTAATACGCGTTTGTGGCTGCCCATTTTCATCGTTGTAGTTTTCACTATTTGAAGCCAACAGGAGTGAGCCATCCGGGTGAATAACCAAGTCGGTTAAATCAACACCGCCAAGCGGTGAATTAATCGTTGTTATTGCAGCGCCAGTAATAATATTAAACACTTTTATCACATCACCTTGGCCGATATAAATATTAGGACGCAGTGGGTCTAATACGACAGCTGAGGTATTAGGTGTAATATCAGTGATAACAATTTCACTGATGCTTGTTGTGTCAAAGTCGCCCTTTTCAAAGCTGACTTTTATTGTACCCTTGACGCTTTCAGAACTATTGACCGGTGCTAAGGTGATTTCGCCATAGTACAAACCATTAGTCGTTATTTTGCTTGGATCGGCGTCGATCGCTAGGGTGTTATTAACGGTATCAGCCGTTAACGTTAACCAATTAACATTACTTTGTGCTTGCCAAGCTACCGCACTGGATTTATTGGTGACAATATCTACTGTATGACTGAGCGTTGACTTGTCCGCTTGTGAAGTAAAGGTTAGTGCTGAAGCGTTACTGAATAACCTTATTTCATCAACCGCTAACTCAACCACTACTTGTACATTGATACCTGTCTCTGGGTCGGTAAGAGTAATGATACCGGTAAATAAACCCCAACCGACGATCTCATTTGAATCAATGGAAATAACAAGCGTTTTACTCTCTTGCGTTGTTGTTTGAGTAAAAGATAACCATGAAACATCTGTTGTTGCTTGCCATGAATCACTCACGCCTGAAATAGTCAATTCCTGGCTAGCAACGCTGGCATTGCCTAAGGTAGTATTAAAGGACAACTGAGATGCCGACACATCAAACTGCGCTAAAGTTACCATTTCTATTTGAGTACTATTTACCGCGTTCACTAACAAGCGTTTATTATCAGATGAAATATCAATGCTGGTCGGCTGTTGTCCCTGAGTTTCAATGGTAGCAGTCAGTGCTGATGCTTGGTTGTAAACATTCACAACGAAGCCGCTAGCGGGAACAAAACGCAGATAATGGGCAAAATTGTTATTCGACTTTTCAACAAATAACGTCGTTGCACCCTCTGCTTGGTTGAGTAATCCCATATCGGTAAAAGCGGTGCCATCAAAGCTAATGTATTCACTTGTTGGGCTAATAAGATAAAGCGCGGTTTCGTTATGATTAACGACAAAGCTTGAAATACTATCGGCTTCAGCTAACCGTTCTGGTTTATATTCATGGGTTAAGGTCGTAATGATTTTATCTTGACTGAAGTCATTAATTTTTGCGTTATAGCGATTTAAGGTTGCTGTTTGAAAGTCTAGTGCATATAAAGCTTCTGTTTCACTGGCTTGGTCAATGGTTGCGGTGAAAAAGATATTCTCACGATCCCAAAATAAGCGTTGTAACTCTTCATCTGCATATTCAAGTGTTTGCGTGACAATAAAGTATCGGCCAGAAAATTGTACGTAACGGCTAGGTTCAAACTCTATGGTTGGTGATGCAACTTCAGTAAAACTATAATCGCTTAAATTGATATTATAACGATGAACAACTTCAGTGGTGGTCTCGTCTTCATTGATAACAACTTCAAGCGCTTTTGCTAGTAATTTACTACCGTCAGGATGAACAATAAATTGCTCAAGTAGGGTGTTATCAGGAGCGATAGCGATGGTTGCAATTAATTCACCGCTATATTGTTGATAAACAAGTAAGTTGTTTTCTGAGCCAACATAAAAGTAGGGCATGTTAGGTGCTGCTATTACGGTATCGATATTTGCGGCTATGTCGGTGATAACTTTAGTTTCTGTTTGCTCAGTACTTTGAAATAATGATACCGGTAGAACATGCCCCATAACAACTTCATTTTCAATGGCATTGAGGGTTATTTCAGTTTGATTTATCGCTGCTACCGGCATGGCATTAACATCAACAGCAACCTTAAGAAAGTCATTGTCGAGTTTTGTTAAGGTTAACCAGGTTGAGGCAGAACTTGCTTGCCAATTTATTTCAGCGTTGCTGTTGGTACTGACTTTGATGGTTTGCTCAAGCACTGAAATATTCGCGGTTGACGTAAAAGCTAAGCTGGCTTGGTTGGCATATAAATACTGATTATCTAAACCAACTTCTACAGGGATAAGCTTAGTATCACCCGTTGTTGTTTCGGTGAGTATAATATTCCCACTTGATAACTGCGCGGCAGTAAAACTGCTAATATTGGGGGTAACGGTGACTGTTGCATCACCGGAACCTGAAGATATGTCAAAAGTTATCCAGTCAATATCACTGCTTAACTGCCAGTTATTACTCTCACTGGTGATAGCGATTGTTTGGCTTGGAATGCTGACATCACCAAAGGTGCCACGAAAACTGACCAGCTCAGTATCTATATTTGCTTGCCAAATAAGTAATGAAACGTTGATGTCATGATGCACTAAGGTTGCGCCATTATCAGAGAGTTCGCCCGTTGAAAAACGCAACTTTGTGACGTATTCACCTAAATTAATTTGGTCTGCTTGGGTTAAATCAATATGAACAGTGGCAGAATTACTGGTTAGGTTTTCAGTTCTAAAGGCTAGCCAGCCCACGGGTTGGGAGTCAGGGGCATAACCCACTAATAAACCGTCGCCAGCAAAAGTAACATTAACGGTTATTGAATCGTCAAACTCAGTAATTATCTCATTGCTAAAGCTAATCGTTGAAACATCAGCGTTAATGGCGTAATTTTTTGATTTATCATTAGAACCACCACAGGCAGAAAGCAATAATATCATACAAAAAATGGTGAACATTTGACTGAGGTTCTTAAAACATACCTTCATACAGATCCCTGTTTTATTTTGCTGTTTATCTGCAAACTTTACGCTTACTTTTATAACAACTTATTCTGCGTGATTATTCACTCAAAGTAAAAACTTATTATTTATCTGAAATTTAAATAATTGAACACTATAATTATCTGTTAATTTAAAGATAATATAAGCGGTAAAACGTCTTTAAAGGTAATGAATCATTGAACAAAGCTATCTTACATTGTTCGGTAGGTATCCTCTCTCGTCGCGAGCATTCTTATGAAGAGTTAATGCAAAAGCTCAAATTTCGTGAACACAGTGAAGATGAAATTACGCCAGTCCTTGAATTTCTAATTGAAAAAAACTATTTGAGTGACCAACGTTTTGCCGAGTCTTTGTTTGGTAGCCGCCTTAATAAAGGTTATGGTTGGCTTTATATTAGCAATGAATTGGAACAAAAAGGCGTTTGCGATACTATTATAGTTGAACTGAGTAAAAATCAGCAAATTGATTGGTATCTTCAAGCCGAGCTTGCGTATAATAAACGCTTTGGCGAAAGTACAATTAAAGATCAAAAAGATAAATTAAAACGCATTCGATTTATGCAGTCTCGAGGTTTCTCTTCGGATGAAATCATGATATTGATTAAATATACTCATAGCGATTAAACGAATAAATTCAAGAATTAACTTTTCAGAGAGTGAACATTCCCATGATTAAAACTAGTGCACAATTACGACAGACTTTTTTAGACTTTTATGCTTCGAAGCAACATCAAATTGTTCCAAGTAGTTCATTAGTTCCAGGTAATGACGCGACGTTATTATTTACCAATGCCGGTATGGTTCCTTTTAAGGACGTTTTTTTAGGGGCAGAGAGTAGAAGTTATACTCGTGCAACCTCATCACAACGTTGTGTTCGTGCTGGTGGTAAACATAACGACTTAGAGAACGTTGGCTATACGGCGCGCCATCATACTTTCTTTGAAATGTTAGGTAACTTTAGTTTTGGTGATTATTTTAAACAAGACGCTATACGTTTTGCCTGGGAATTTTTAACCGTCAAATTAGCTTTACCTAAAGAAAAGCTTTTAGTGACTGTTTATGACAGTGACGAAGAAGCCTTTGCTTTTTGGCGTGACGAAATAGGTATTCCGGTAGATAAAATTATTCGTATCGGTGATAAGTCACCCAGTAAAAAGTACGAGTCAGACAACTTTTGGTCAATGGGTGATACGGGGCCATGTGGACCTTGTTCTGAAATATTCTATGATCACGGTGAAAATATTTTTGGTGGACCTCCAGGCTCACCAGATGAAGATGGTGACCGTTTTATTGAAATTTGGAACTTAGTTTTTATGCAGTACAACCGTCATGCTGACGGTACCATGGAAAACTTGCCAAAGCCTTCTGTTGATACAGGTATGGGCTTAGAACGCATTTCAGCAATAATGCAAGGCGTGCATAGCAATTATGAAATTGATATTTTTCAAGGCTTAATTAAAGATACTGCTGAGTTATTACAGTGCAATGATTTAGAACATAAATCTTTGCGTGTCATTGCCGATCATATTCGCTCATGTAGCTTCTTAATAGCCGATGGCGTTATGCCTTCAAACGAAGGTCGTGGCTATGTATTACGTCGTATTATTCGACGTGCCGTACGCCACGGTCATAAATTAGAAGCAAAATCACACTTCTTTCATCGACTAGTTGTTTCATTAGGTAAGCAAATGGGTGAAGCCTACCCTGAGCTTATTAGCCAACAAGCGGTTATTGAAAAAATATTACGTATCGAAGAAGAGCAATTTGGCCGCACGCTAGATCGTGGCATGATCTTACTTGAAGATATTTTAGCGAACCTTAAAGGCGATACTATTTCAGGTGACGATACCTTTAAACTTTATGACACCTATGGTTTTCCTGCCGATTTAACGGCAGATATTGCCCGAGAACGTCAATTAAAAGTCGACCACAATGGTTTTGACATTGCTATGGGACTTCAACGTGAACGTGCTCAGCAAGCAAGTCAGTTTGGTTCTAACTATAACGACCAGCTTAAATCTGATCACAACACACAGTTTAAAGGTTATACCCGTAATGAATTCTCCGCAACGATTGTTGAATTATTCAATAACGAAGCGTCGGTTGCTGAGTTAAAAGCAGGCGAGCAGGGCATTGTTATTTTGGACAAAACACCTTTTTATGCGGAATCTGGTGGCCAAGCAGGAGACCAAGGCCTTCTTCATATTGATGACGGTATATTTGAAGTACACGACACCACTAAAATGGGTAACGCCTTTGCTCATAAAGGAATTGCTCGCGTAAATATTGGCTTAAATCGCCTAGTAAAAGCGGAGATAAATACCGAGCGACGCGCAGCTATCGTTAAAAACCACACGGCTACTCACCTTCTTCATGCGGCATTGCGTAGCGTCTTGGGTGAACATGTTACGCAAAAAGGTTCGTTATGTGATGCTGAAAAGTTACGTTTTGACTTCTCTCACTTTGAAGGGGTTACCGCGCAAGAGTTGCAAACTGTTGAACGTTTAGTTAACCAAGAAATACGTAATAACTTGTCTCGTGAAACCAACTTAATGCAGATAGACGAAGCTAAAGAAAAAGGCGCTATGGCTTTATTTGGTGAGAAATACGACGATGAAGTACGAGTGGTTACTTTAGGTGGTTTTTCTACCGAGCTTTGTGGTGGTGTTCATGTTGATCGTACTGGCGATATTGGCTTTGTTAAAATAGTGTCAGAATCAGGCATAGCTGCAGGTGTTCGTCGCATAGAAGCTGTTTCTGGTGAGTGTGCACTTGCTTTTACTGAGCAGCAAGGTTCAAATCTAAGCTTAGTTGCTTCAATGGTTAAATCTGATGTGGCGAGTATGCCAGGAAAAGTTGAGCAATTAATTAGTCGCGGTAAGCAACTCGAAAAAGAAATTCAAATCCTAAAACAGCAAGTAGCGGCTCAAGCCGGTTCTGACTTAATCAGTGAGGCTATAGATGTTAATGGTGTTAAGGTACTTATTGCAGATTTAGCCGGTATCGAGTCTAAAGCGCTTCGCGGCATGATGGATGAACTCAAGAATAAAATAGGCTCAGGGATCATTTTATTAGGCACAGCATCAGACGGAAAAGTAGGTTTGATCGCCGGTGTAACTAAAGATCTCACTGGACAGGTAAAAGCCGGTGATTTAGTTAATGCCGCAGCACAGCATGTTGGTGGTAAAGGAGGTGGGCGTCCAGATATGGCACAAGCTGGTGGCAGCAAACCAGAGAATTTACCTATGGCATTAGACGCAGCGAAAGCATGGTTAATTGACCAGTTATCGTAATATTATAGTAAGCTAATATATTTCATTAAGGAGTGTTTTAGCTCCTTTTTTGTGGGTAAATCTTTTAAACAGCAAATTAGGTTACTTAGCTGTTAATGCAGAGTTAACCTGCGTTAACTACAATATTAATAATAACAAATAGTTATAATTAATTTCAAAAAATCACTTTATTGCTTGAATAAGCTTGCTAGAATGCCAATATTGGTTATAAGTGCAAAGTTAATAACTGATTATCACTTGTGGTAATAAAATCTTTGTAAATAGTGGTAAAACTGGGTCTTAGTGAACTTAAGTAACTATTTTTTACAAAGTTTTTAATTTTTATTATGTACTTTTACCAAAATTAAACTAAATTTATTACTAGCTTATAATTTTTTAGTGGACTGGCTTTTAAACATAAAGGATATTTAGGATGTTAATTTTAACTCGTAGGGTTGGTGAAACGTTAATGATTGGTGACGAAGTTACCGTCACTGTTTTAGGTGTAAAGGGTAATCAGGTTCGTATTGGTGTAAATGCACCAAAAGAAATATCTGTTCACCGTGAAGAAATTTACATGCGCATACAAGCAGAAAAAACAGGAAGTGACAGTAGCGAAGCCGAAACAGGTAATAAATTTTAGCTTTGTTGAATACCTTCATTAAAAAAGTCGGCAATTGCCGACTTTTTTAATGACTAATATTAATTTTTTTTAGCATTAATTTAGTGACAATAATCTTTTTGAGCTTGAAAAATAGCCTTGTTGGTTGAAATCTCAGCAAACAGATTTAAAAGTACAGAAAAATAGAAAATATTGTTGACTTATTTTCTCGATCCATTAGTATTCGCACCCACTGGAGATGTGACCGATTGGTTGAAGACGCTCACCTGTTAAAGGAGTATCTGGCTACTAGCCTGATAGAGAGTTTTTTCTAAGATGTATTTTAAAGTACGCATTAGAACTCTACAGTAAAGAAGTAAAAATGGAGAGCTGTCCGAGTGGCCGAAGGAGCTCCCCTGCTAAGGGAGTAACGGCTTTAAATCCGTTCGAGAGTTCGAATCTCTCGCTCTCCGCCATTACTTTTATTAAAGGTAACTGCGGTAAAAGTAATAAATGCAAAGCAATTTGCTATCTTTAGACTAAGATATAAAAAATAGTTCATGTGAGGGCGCGTAGCTCAGCTGGATAGAGTACCTGGCTACGAACCAGGCGGTCGCAGGTTCGACTCCTGCCGCGCCCACCACTTTTCTTTATTGAAATGTGGACTAAGCAAATATCATCGCTTATAAAATTAATAGATATTATCTTCAAACGAGATATTAAATAAGGTTTAATGTGGGCGCGTAGCTCAGCTGGATAGAGTACCTGGCTACGAACCAGGCGGTCGCAGGTTCGACTCCTGCCGCGCCCACCACATTTGCTGTAAAGCTGAAATAAACCAATCTTAGGATTGGTTTTTTTTCTTCTAAAATATAGCAGTTAAAAAACTCAAGTATCATCCTTAGGAGGTATTTTGAGTTGTTAAGCAAATACCAAGGCTTATAAAAATAATGGGTGTTATCTTTGAACAAGATAGTAAATAAAGTTTAATGTGGGCGCGTAGCTCAGCTGGATAGAGTACCTGGCTACGAACCAGGCGGTCGCAGGTTCGACTCCTGCCGCGCCCACCACATTTGCTGAAAAGCAGAAATAAACCAATCTTTGGATTGGTTTTTTTTCGTCTAAAGTAAAGTGATAGTTTATCTAACTTGCTGGGGAGACCGAGCATATAAGAGTGGCTACGAAACTAACCACTTCCGGTCGCAGGTTTGACTCCTGCCGCGCCCACCACATTTGCTGAAAAAGCAGAAATAAACCAATCTTCGGATTGGTTTTTTTTCGTCTATATTTTGCCTAGCATAAAGTGATAGTTTATCTAACTTGCTGGGGAGACCGAGCATATAAGAGTGGCTACGAAACTAACCACTTACAGTCGCAGGTTCGACTCCTGCCGCGCCCACCACATTTGCTGAAAAGCTGAAAATTGAAAAAAACCAACTTTCGAGTTGGTTTTTTTTCATCTATATTTTGCCCAGTTAAAGTAATAGTTTATCTGACCTGCTGGAGAGACCTAGCATATAAGAGTAGCTAGAAAACTAACCACTTGTGATCGCCAGTTATTCGCCTGCTAGCACCGCCATATTTATTTGTAAACTGAGCAGTGTTGTTGGTTATTTTAAACCTCTGCTGATAAAAGGACTGTGCTTAATCAATACGCAAATGATTACGTAATAACATGTGTGTAAAAGATGTTTTTAAATAGAAGCCACGCGGCAGTGTTTTAAAGGGCTCGCCGTGTTTATTAAAGGCTTGTGTCTTAGCTTGGCTATTGGCCGCTTTTGGGCGAAGTTGTAACACTTGCCCATGTTTTCCTGAGATATTTTCTACTTCACCTAATACAATCATATCGGTAAGCTCTTGCCAGTCTAGAGCGAGTAATTGTTCTTCTTCATAAGAGGGGGACCAAATAAAAGGGGTACCAACTATACGCTCGCCTATTGGTATATGTCGTTCAGAAATTACCGGAACCCATAAAACACGCGCCATTTTGTTACGTATATGGCTGGTTTTCCAACTAGCCCCTACTAAGCCAGTCAAAGGTGCAACACATACAAATGTTGTCTCTAAAGGTTTACCTTGCATGTTAATGGGTAACGATTTTAATTCAATACCTAAATGTGGAAAGTCAGGTTCAGGTTTTGACCCCGCATTAGCGCCAAGGACCTGTTCAAGTAAAAGACCTATCCAACCTTTTTCTCTCGTTAAATTGTCAGGGACTACTACGCCTGCTTGTTCAGCTATTTCAGCTAAATTAAGTCCAGCAAGTGCTTGCGCTCTTTCTAGTAAATCATCTTCGTTAGCAGGGATATTAATTTTAATGAGTAAACTCTTTAGTCGTGACTTTTCTTTACTCAGTATAAAGATTCATAACTTTTGACGCTATGGTCTAGATAAAATAAAAAATTAATTAATTGCCCGCAAGCCCATATTATGGAAGAATCAAGATATATTTTATGAAAGTTATTGGGAATTCCTTTGATAGATGCTGAAGGCTATAGAGCTAATGTCGGCATAGTCATAATCAATGATAGAGGACAAGTATTTTGGGCTAGGCGTTATGGTCAACACTCGTGGCAATATCCACAAGGGGGGGTTGATGAGGGAGAAACAGCAGAAGAAACTATGTACCGAGAATTGCACGAAGAAGTGGGATTAAAACCGGAACATGTCAGTATTGTTGCTTCGACCAAACACTGGCTGAGATATAAATTACCAAAACGTTTAATTAGGCATGAAAGTAAACCTGTCTGTATTGGGCAAAAACAGAAATGGTTTTTACTTAAGCTAACTTCAGAAGAGTCTGCGGTTGATTTACTTCATTCTGCTCATCCAGAATTTGATGATTGGCGTTGGGTAAGTTACTGGTACCCAGTGCGTCAGGTAGTGTCTTTTAAACGTGAAGTTTACCGTAAAGTGATGAAAGAATTTGCTCAGGCGTCTATGCCTTCTTATCGCCATCAAAACCGTAAACGTCGTAGTTGATTATTATTATGTAGCAGTTTTATACGACAAAACACAAATGTATAATATACCCGTATCACTTAAAGATGGCCCTATATCTTAAAGTGAACGGGCATTTTTATTTAAGGAGCAGTATGTTAACTATCCTACGGAGAATTGTTCTAGAATTTAGCCAAAACGCTGAACTCGACAGTGCATTACATCGTATGGTGGAACAAATAAAAGAAACGATGAATACTGACTGTTGTTCAATTTATCTTGCTGACCACCTCAAACAACATTTTTTATTGGTTGCCTCTGACGGTCTGGCAGAAGGTTCATTAGGTCAAACAACCATTGGTTTTACTGAAGGCTTAGTCGGTTTAGTTGGCCAGCGAGAGGAACCACTTAACATTGCTAATGCGCAAAACCATCCTCAATTTATTCATGCCCCTGAAGTGGAGGAAGACGAACTAAATGCCTTTCTGGGGACCCCCATTATTCATCGACGAAAAGTGCTGGGCATACTGGCGATTCAACAAAAAGAGGCTAGGCACTTTACCGAAAATGAAGAAGCATTCTTAGTTACCTTGTCAGCCCAACTAGCCACTTCATTGGCCAATGCCGAGGCTAATGTGTTAATCACTGAGCAAGATGCTAATAGTCATTGGACTAAAGCATTACAGGGGGTTGCTGGCTCATCAGGAGTAATGATTGGTGAAATGTATGTTGTGTATCCAGCGGTAAGTTTAGCTTCTGTTTCTTTACAACGAACTACAGCCCCAACGCTAGAGTTGCAATTCTTTGAAGAAGCCGTGGCGAAAACACGCATAGATTTTGATTTCATGGCCAGTAATTTGCGAGGTATTATTGCGGAGAGTACTTTAGATATTTTCGATATGTACAAGCAGTTATTAAATAATGCAAATATTACTAAAGAAGTTACCCAAAAAATAATATCAGGTTGGACTGCTGAAAGTGCTTTAAAACAAATCATAGATAACTATGTTATTCAGTTTGAGGCCTTAGATGACCGTTATTTGCGTGAAAGGGCCAGTGATATACGTGACTTAGGTAATCGATTATTACTTAACTTAAAAAAATTAAATATAAAAGAGCAAGAACTTCCTCAAGAATTTATACTGGTTGCTGAAGAAGTAACGGCAGCTATGCTTGCACAATACCAGCACCAAGGCTTAAAAGGTGTAGTCTCGCTTCATGGCTCCAATAATTCTCATGCTGCTATCTTAGCAAGAGCACTAGGTGTACCAGCTGTAATGGGTATTGAGAAAATATCGCTTAGTCGATTACACCAGAAGAACTGTATTGTGGATGGCTTTAGTGGTGAGCTTTTTGTTCAGCCTAATGAAGCCTTACAACGTGAATATCAACACTTAATCGCTCAAGAGATATTACTCGCCGATAAAGTTAAAAAAGTAGCACAATTACCTGCTATTACCAAAGATGGTCAAGCCATTGAGTTGCAACTTAATGCAGGGCTTTCATCAGGGTTTGAATATTCAAAAAACTCAGGTGCTGTAGGGATCGGTTTGTATCGTACTGAAATTCCTTTTATGAACCGCAGCTGCTTTCCTTCTGAGTCAGAGCAAACGGAACTTTATCGTCAAGTATTACGTGCTTTTCCTGATCAGCCTGTAACTATGCGTACTTTAGACGTTGGTGGTGACAAGTCACTACCCTATTTTCCGATCAATGAAGATAATCCATTTCTTGGTTGGCGTGGTATTCGCATTACACTTGATCATCCTGAAATTTTTCTCTTGCAAGTACGAGCAATGTTACGAGCGAATGTTGGCTTAAATAATTTAGAAATTATGTTGCCGATGATTTCAAGTACTTTAGAGGTAGACGAAGCAACCCGCTTAATCAATCAAGCTTATTATGAACTGTCTAATGAATTTGATTTTATTGGTGAAGAAAAGCTCACTCGTCCAAAAATCGGTATAATGATCGAGGTGCCAGGTATTATTTATCAATTGCCTGAATTAGCCAGTAAAGTTGATTTCTTTTCAGTGGGCAGTAATGATTTAACTCAATATTTATTAGCGGTTGACCGAAATAATGCCCGCGTATCTGCGTTATATAATTCATATCATCCAGCTGTTTTAAGAGCGCTTAACCATATTGCTGAACAATCAGCTAGCTCACTGGTACCTCTGAGCCTATGCGGCGAGCTAGCCAGCGAACCAGCAGGTGCTTTATTATTATTAGCGATGGGATATGACAAATTAAGTATGAACGCGCATAATATCGCAAAAATTAAATGGGTGATCCGCCATGTTGATTTTCATCAAGTAAAAATGATGTTGGCGCATGTGTTAACCCTTTCAACATCCAAACAAGTACACAGTTATTTAAATGAACAACTTGAACAATTCGGTTTAAGCAGTTTCGTACGTACCGGTAGGTAGTGTTTCCGGTTAATTTAACTTAAAAAGCAGTAAACAATGTTATTAAGTATCTTTTTAATTTGCGTGTTACTCGGGTCAGTGGTCGGTTTCTCTGCTGGTCTTTTAGGCATAGGTGGCGGGTTGATAATTGTACCCGCTTTGGTGTATTTATTACCGCAGTTAGGAATTGAACCGAACTTAGTTATGCCAATGGCGCTTGCGACCTCGTTAGCCACTATTGTTGTTACTTCACTTTCTGCGGCGTTAGCTCATCACCGTAATAGCAATATACCTTGGCCACTTGCTAAGCAACTAATGATGGCGATTGCATTAGGATCGTTACTTGGTGGATTTATTGCGGATATGCTTTCTGTTGTTGCACTAAAAAATACTTTTGCTATTGCTGTTTTTTTACTTTCGTCTTATATGTTTATTGCTATTAATAGAGCGAAGAAAAATAAATTAATTAATCACAATGATGATGAAAAACTACCCAAAAATATAATTGTTAAAGCTATTGGCTTTTTTACTGGTATTTTAGCAAGTCTGATGGGCATTGCTGGTGGTGCTATTCTAGTCCCTATATTAAGTTACTTTAAAGTCCCTCTGCGCCAATGCATTGGTGTTGCCACGGTGAGTGGTATGGTTGTGGCCATATTCGGTGTTAGCGGCTATGTGATTGCGGGTTGGGGAGAAGAAAACTTACCCAAATATAGCTTAGGCTATGTTTATTTACCTGCTTTGCTTGGTATCATTATTACGTCTTCTCTTTTTGCTCCAATAGGTGTTAAGGCGGCGAGTAAGCTACCGGTAGGTACTATCAAGAAAGCATTTGCGATATTTTTGATGCTAGTAGCAGTTAAAATGATACTAAGTTAGTACAATAGCATTTGTTTAAAATTAAAATTTTTTAGAGAAGGAAAGACAGTGAAAGAATATTTAGATCTCATGCGACATGTTCGTGATAACGGCGTACAAAAATCAGATCGCACAGGTACAGGCACCAAAAGTATTTTTGGTTATCAAATGCGCTTTGACTTAGCAAAAGGCTTTCCACTGGTCACCACTAAAAAATGTCATTTAAAATCCATTATCCATGAATTATTATGGTTTATTAAAGGTGAGTCTAATATCGCTTACTTAAGTGAGAATGGCGTTAAAATTTGGGATGCTTGGGCAACAGAGTCGGGTGAACTAGGTCCTGTATATGGCGTACAGTGGCGTAATTGGCCATCAGCCAATGGCGAAACAATTGATCAACTTACGCAATTGATTGATGATTTAAAAAATAACCCCGATTCACGACGTCATATTATTACCGCTTGGAATCCTGCCTTATTACCTGATACATCTATAAGCCCTGCAGAGAATGCTGCACAGGGCAAACAGGCGTTACCCCCGTGCCATACGCTTTTTCAATTCTATGTACTCAATGGCAAGCTGTCGTGTCAATTATATCAACGCAGTGCCGACATTTTTCTAGGTGTACCGTTCAATATTGCAAGTTATGCATTATTTACCATGATGATCGCCCAAGTTTGTGATTTAGAACTAGGTGATTTTGTTCATACTTTCGGAGATGCTCATTTATATTCAAACCATATGGAACAAGTTGATGAACAGCTGAGTCGCACTCCGCTAGCTTTGCCAACCATGAAAATTAATCCTGAGATAAAAAGTATTTTTGATTTTACTTTTGAAGACTTTGAATTAGTGAATTATCAATGCCACGCTCATATAAAAGCCGCTATATCTGTTTAAATACAAACTTCATCAACTGAGCAATTGCACGTTATTGTTTTAGTCGATGAAGTTGCTGTTAACTATGCATAGTGATAAATTTAGCTAATAAGGTTTGCTTATTTTTACTATGCTTTAGATCTTTTTTGATACAATCAATAGGACAAACGCCAATACAAGTCGGCTTATCATTATGGCCAACACATTCAGTGCGTTCATCCACGTCAATCTCATAAATCATGTTACCCAATGCAATAGCCTCATTAGGGCATGCTAGTTAGCACCTATGACAGTTAATACATATATCTTCTAAAATCAGTGCATCTAGAACCACTGCTATAACGGACGTAATATCTTTAATAAAGTCGTTTATTTGATAAATATACAGCATTGAAAAATTTACTAATATTTGACCTAAATTAATAATATAAGCAAAAAAGTGTGCTACTTTTTAATGTAATACAATCAATAATTGATAATAATAATTAAGGTGAGACTATGGGAACTGAAAATGCCCTTTATACAATTTTAGTAGAAAAAATTAAACAAGATGCGCTTGTACTTCCAACCTTGCCAGAAGTCGCACTGAAAGTCCGCCAAGCGGCTGATGACCCAAACATTAATTTAAAACAAATGAGCGATATTATCAGTTATGATCCTGCTTTATCTTTGGGTATGTTGAAAGTAGCGAATAGCGTTATTTTAGGACGTTCAGTTAAAGTTGAAACAGTCAACCAGGCTGTTACTCGCATCGGTTTGCGCCAAATAAAAAGTATCGCAACAGCGATGGCGTTAGAGCAAGTATTTGTCTCAAAAAATGAAATAGTTTCAATGTATTTGAAAAAGTCATGGAAAAAAACCGTCGACGTAGCAGCGGTTGCCATCAGTTTAATAACTTTTTATATTCAAGACCATAAACACACATCATTAACGTTAGACACCTTAACATTGGCGGCACTGGTTCATAATATTGGTGTTTTACCTATTTTAACTGAAGCTGAAAATCATCCTGATGTTTTCGCTAACCCGACTTTTTTGCAGCAAGCTATTGCTAAGTTAGCTGCGGATATTGGTGGAGAAGTGACTAAAGCGTGGGGATTCTCAGATGAATTTATCACCTTAGTGACCAGTTGGAGTGATTTAACGGTACTACCTCCTGAAACTCATTATTTGGATTTCATTCGTGCGGGGGCTATTTACAACGGTATTTTCAAGAATGTATCAACCTGTGAAGTGCTATTAAAAAGCTATGTGAATAAAGGTATTTTACCCGACGTTGACTTTATGGAAAGTGAAGAATTTCAACAGATGGTTACTAATGTAAAAACTATGTTCAGTTAATAACAATAAAGTTGTAGACAATAAAAAAACCCTGAAATATCAGGGTTTTTTATATCAATAATTTTTATACTTACAATCAATACTTCACAAAGGAGGTTTAATAAGCTTACTTAGCGGCACTTAACCCTTGGTTGATGTTGATTAAGTCTTGCTCACTGATTGTACCTGCCGCACGTTTTAACGATAAAATTGATTGTACATAGTTATAGCGTGTTGATGATAAGTTACGTTTTGCGTTATATAAATTACGCGTGCTATCTAATACATCAACAATAGTACGAGTTCCTACTTCAAAACCAGCGTCCGTTGCTTTTAATGCACTATCAGCACTAACAACAGCTTGCTCAAGGGCTTTGATTGCCGAAACAGCAGCAATAACGGTGTTGTACGCATTACGTGTATTACGAACAACATTACGATAAGTTAACTCTAAATCTTGACTGGCAGCAACATAGTTGCTCTGTGCCTCGCGAACAGCACTTGACGTAGCCCCACCAGAATAAATAGGTACGTTTAACGTTATGCCGATAGACTGACTATCTAGAGCCGGGTTTTCAAAAGTAGCATTGTTAACTTCGTTATCTTGATCTCTAGCACCATAACTGCCCGATAAACTTAATGTTGGATAATGACCAGATCTTGCGATATTAATATTCTCTTTAGCGACATCAACCGCTATTTTTTGGCTAATTAAATCTAAATTTTTTGCTTCTGCTGTTTGTTGCCACTCGTTTGCACTGTCGGGTATAGGGCGTGAGGTACTGAAACGTTCAGTGTTTAAAACACTTAAATCTCTTGGATACACATTGGTAATTACCCTTAACGCTTCTTCTGCAGTGTAAACACTATTTTCAGCGCGAATTTCAGAAGTAACGGCATTATCGTATTGCGACTGTGCTTCATGCACGTCTGTTACCGCTTTTAGACCAACAGAATAACGTTGCTTTGTCTGTTCTAATTGACGTTCAATAGCCGCTTTCTCTGCTTTAGCAAAATCTAAATCGTCTTTAGCACTTAAAACATCAAAATAAGCGGTCGTTACTCTAACAATCAACTCTTGTTTTGCTGCTTGATAAGAAACATCACTGCGGTGTGCGGCTTTTTTGGCATTATCTAATCTTAGCCATGTACTATGATTGTATAATGGCATACTTAAACTCAAGCCATAGCGCAAAGTATCAGATTTATTGGTCAATGTTCTATTTGATGATTGTCCATCATCTGATGTTGGAATAAATTGATCTTTACTCATTGTGTAGCTAGCTGCAGCACTGATCTCTGGTAATAAAACAGCTCGGGCTTGATCTATGCCTTCTTTTGATGCGTTAAATAAAGCCTTTGATCTCAATACGGTAGGATCATTTTTTTGTGCTTGTTGATAAACGCTCAATAAATCTTCAGCGTTAACTAACGTAGTATTAGTTACACAAACCAAACCAATGATGAGTGCCGTAATTGTTTTTTTCATGAGTGAGCTATTCCTTTGAGTGTGCCATGTACGCTATATTGTTATGATACTATCGTATCTTGATTTTTGAATTAGCTAAATATAATAAGTGTTTGCGAATGCATTCTAGTGTAACAAAATGTTTTATGCTAGTGGTCGCTTTATTATAGTATCTTCATTTATTTAAATTTTTTATATGGGAAATAAAGCCACTCAATGCCTAACAAAAATACAAAGCCATCAAAGTTTTCAAATAAAGACGTCACCATCTATCAACAAAAAACCTGCTACCAAGGTGTTTTTAAAATGGATGAGTATCAACTTAGCCATCGATTATTTGATGGTGGCGAAAGTAAAGTATTAACGCGCGAAGTTTTTGAACGTGGTCATGCAGTAGTCGTTATTCCTTATGATGCGACCTCTGATCGCGTTGTGTTAATCGAACAATTTCGGGTTGGCGCTATTGGTCAAGGAGATACGCCATGGCTATTAGAGTTTGTCGCTGGTATGTTTGGTCAAGATGAATCACCTATTGATGTTGCTATTCGAGAAGCTAAAGAAGAAGCTGACTTAACGTTAAATGCTAATCAACTCGATAAAGTGCTGGAGTATTTTTCAAGTCCTGGTGGTATGAGCGAAGTTATACATTTATATGTTGCTAACATAGACAGCAAAAATGTCTCAGGCGTGCACGGTTTAGAGACTGAAAATGAAGATATTTTGTTGCATGTTATGTCAAGAGAGCAAGCCATGTCGTTGTTAGAAAATGGAAAAATCACCAATGCAGCAACAATAATTGGGTTACAATGGTTACAAAATAACTTTCATCAACTACAGCAGAAATGGTCTTCGTAAATGATACAGCAAAATAAAAAATATCAGCCAAGATTATCAACCTTAATGAATCTTTGTGACGTTAATTATATGTTTTTAGTTCGCTTATTGGCCAGTCAGAACAATGAAGAAGCGATTGGTGATGAGCGGTGTTTTTTTATTTCTGATTTTTTATCCTATAAGATAACAATACTCGAAATTACTCGTTACACCAGCTTGGTGAGTATTTGTCAAGAACTGCCTAAGACAAAACCACTAGTTACTGAAGAAGATAACAATAATAAAACGGTATTTGACCACATCTTACGTCCCAAAATGATTATCCGCTTATACCATGATGCTCGAATGGCTGAGGTGATCAGTAATCAAGACATTAAACAAGTTCAACCTCGTTACGATTACCCCAATAGTAAAATGCATTTACCTGATGAAAAAGAGCAAATTAATCAGTTTCTTAAAGAATGGCTGCAACTTTGTTTAAAGTTAGGCCAAGTCAACTTATCACTTTTTGAGTAATCCTTTTGTCTTCTATTTTTAAAATTGCGCAAATAAGCGACTGCCATTTGTTTTCTCAAACAGATGGTTTGCATCATGGTGCTAATGTTTACCATAACTTAGTCAGTGTATTAGACGAGATTAAAAATCAGCATTTAGTAGATGCTATTGTATTCACCGGTGATATAACTCAAGACCATAGTGAAAAGTCTTATCAACTTTTTGTGCAAGCTGTTGTTGAAAGTAACATAACGTTACCTTTTTATTATTTGGCGGGGAATCATGATGAACTCGAGTTATTGGATAAATATTTATCTGTTCCTCCTTTCAATGGTGAAAAAGTCTTTAATGATAAATATTGGCAAATTGTTTTACTTAATAGTAAAAGTGAAACACCGAAAGGTCTAGTAACACCAAGTGATTTATCTGCATTTGAGTCAATCGTGGATGGTAAAAAACATCAATTAGTGATGATGCATCATCACCCATTAGATGTTGGTTATTTTATTGATCAACACGGTTTAGAAAATCAAGCAGAGTTTTGGCAAACGATTAATAAGTTTTCGAGTATCAAAGCCATTACCTGTGGGCATGTGCATCAAGCATTAACCTTGTATTCAAACCAATCACCAGCCATACCTTTATTTACCTGTCCCGCTACATCGATTCAATTTGACACGAATAAAAGCGCTGGTGCTTCAAACGGACAAGGGCCAGGCTATCGTGTTTTTTCGCTATTTACTGATGGAAAAATAAAGTCAGACAGCTACTTTTTAACAAAGGAATAAAATGTCAAAACAGGTTAATATTTTATATCTACATGGTTTTAATTCATCACCACAATCGATGAAAGCGCAACTGACAAAGCATTATTTTAATGATAATTTTCCCGAAGTCTCATTTTTTAGCCCTCAGTTAGCTTCGTCACCAACGGCTGTTATCGAACAATTAGCGACACTAATAGACTCAAAAATCGATAAAGAAAACATTTGGTATTTTATTGGTTCATCACTAGGTGGCTATTTTTCAACGTATTTATCAGAGAAATATCAAGGCAAAGCTGTATTAATTAATCCTGCGGTAAAGCCCTTTGAATTATTAGTTGATTATTTAGGTGAACAAACTAATCCTTACACCCAGGAAGTTTATTACATTGAAAAGCATTTTATTGAGTCATTAAAAAGTCTTGAACAACAATTTATTTCGAAAAATAATTACTTGGTCATGGTACAAACAGGCGATGAAGTGTTAGATTATCAAAAAGCTGTCGATAAATATTGTGACTGCCAAATAATTGTCCAGCAAGGCGGGGATCACAGCTTTATTGATTACTCGAAAGTGTTACCTAAAATTGCGATGTTTTTTAATTTATACCCTAAAAGTCAATAAAGTAGACCGATAGGTATTAAAACATTTTTTAATCATAATCATTATTAGAATAGTTAAATGAGCGAACAATATAATTCAGACTCCATTGAAGTCCTCAGTGGTCTAGACCCAGTACGACACCGTCCAGGTATGTACACAGATACATCTCGCCCTAATCATTTAGGTCAAGAAGTTATTGATAACTCGGTTGATGAGGCTTTGGCTGGGCATGCGCAAAATATCACCGTTGTGCTCGATAAAGACCAATCACTCGAAATTATTGATGATGGTCGAGGTATGCCAACCGATATTCATCCCGAAGAAGGTGTCTCAGGTGTTGAGCTTATTTTCTGTAAACTTCATGCTGGTGGTAAATTTTCCAATAAAAATTATCAATTTTCTGGTGGTTTGCATGGTGTTGGCATTTCTGTGGTTAACGCTCTTTCTACCCGCGTAGATGTTTCAGTTCGCCGTGACAGTAAAGTGTATGAAATGGCTTTTGAGCATGGCGAAAAAGTTGAAGAGTTACATGAAACTGGTACGGTTGGCCGAAGAAATACCGGTTCACGCGTAAAATTTTGGCCTGATCCTAAATATTTTGATTCAGCAAATTTTTCAGTGCGTCGCTTAGTTCACTTATTAAAAGCGAAAGCTGTTTTATGTCCAGGCTTGACCATCAAGTTTCATGACAAGAATGAAGATAAAAAATATCAATGGTATTACGAAGATGGTTTAGTCGACTATCTGAAAGATTCTCTTAAAAGCTGTATTTGTTTACCTGAGGATCCTTTTGTTGGGACTTTTTCTTCTTCGCATGAAGCAGCTGATTGGGCAGTAACTTGGCTCTCTGAAGGTGGTGAGGGGATTGGAGAGAGTTATGTTAATTTAATTCCAACCATCCAAGGTGGTACACACGTTAATGGTTTACGCCAAGGTTTATTGGAGTCAATGCGCGAGTTTTGTGAATTTAGAAATCTCATTCCTCGTGGTGTAAAATTAACGCCAGATGATATATGGGACAAATGTTCATATATTTTATCGGTGAAAATGCAAGAACCACAATTTGCAGGACAAACTAAAGAACGCTTATCTTCTCGACAATGCGCCGCTTTCGTTACCGGTGTGGTAAAAGATTCTTTTAGTTTATGGTTAAATGAACACACTGAAATCGCAGAAAACCTTGCTGAATTTTGTATTTCAAATGCGCAGCGACGTTTGCGTGCCAGCAAAAAAATTATTCGTAAAAAAATTACTCAAGGACCTGCTTTACCTGGGAAATTAACTGATTGTGGCAGTCAAGATATTGCCCGAACAGAATTATTTTTAGTGGAAGGAGACTCGGCAGGAGGTAGTGCTAAACAAGCAAGAGATCGTGAGTTTCAGGCAATTATGCCGCTTAGAGGTAAAATTTTAAATACCTGGGAAGTCGATTCTGGACAAATACTGGCTTCACAAGAGGTCCATGATATTTCAGTGGCATTAGGCATAGATCCCGATAGCGATGATTTATCAGAATTGCGCTACGGTAAAATTTGTATTCTTGCCGATGCCGATTCCGATGGTCTTCATATTGCGACGTTATTATGTGCTTTATTCATGCAGCACTTTTTACCCTTAGTGCAACGCGGCCATGTTTATGTGGCTATGCCACCACTTTATCGTATTGATGTCGGTAAAGAAGTTTTCTATGCCTTAGATGAAGCCGAAAAAGACGGTGTTTTAGATCGAATAGAAGCTGAGAAAAAACGGGGTAAAGTTAATGTGCAACGTTTCAAAGGTCTGGGTGAAATGAACCCTCTGCAACTACGCGAAACGACAATGGATCCAAATACCCGTCGTTTAGTGCAACTAACTGTAGATGAGCACTCTGAAACGATGGAGTTAATGGATATGCTACTGTCAAAAAAACGTAGTCCAGATAGAAAAACATGGCTGCAAAGTAAAGGTGACATGGTAGAAATTTAGCCTGGTTTAGTTTTTAACACCAAAGCATGAGTTAACTCATGCTTTTTTTTGCTCATTTTATCTAACCACTGCTTTTATTTAAAAAGGTTATTTGCATACACTTTCAATATAAAATAACATATGATTTTTCATATGTATGAAAAATCATATGTTAGCTGTATATTGTTATTTTATATATGCTCCAAATTAGCTTTAGGATAAATGCGGTGCCAGTTATGAATAATGATAGGGCGGTTCAATTTTTTAAAAATTTAGCTGATGATACTCGGCTAAAAATAATCTTACTGATACAAACGGAAAAGGAATTGTGTGTCTGTGAATTAACGGCCGCTTTGTCTTTATCCCAACCTAAAATATCACGTCATATTGCTCAACTTAAATTGCATCATATTCTCAGTGAACGAAAAGTAGGACGCTGGGTTTTTTATAGTCTCGTTGATGCTATGCCACTTTGGCAAAAAGAAGTCATCGAGTTATCAAGTCTTAACAATCAAGCATATTTAAGCGCATGTGTAACAAACCTTATTGATATGGGCAATCGTCCAAGCAGACAGCAAAAATGTTGCGAATAACCGAAATAAAGAGGAATAAATCATGACAATTAAAGTAGGTATTAATGGCTTTGGTCGCATAGGACGTTTAGTTTTGCGTGCGGCATGGCAATGGCCAGAAATAGAGTTTATTCAAATTAATGATCCCGCAGGTGACGCTAAAACATTAGCACACTTACTGAATTTTGATTCTATTCATGGTCGTTGGAAATTTGATGCACAAGTAGACAATAATCAAATGGTCGTTTGTGATGAAGACGGTGAACATCGCATTAATATTAGTCATAATTTAACCATAGCTGAAACCGATTGGTCACAATGTGATGTTGTTGTAGAAGCTTCTGGAGTGATGAAAACGACTAAGCTATTAAGCGCTTATTTAGCACAAGGTGTTAAACGGGTTATGGTCACAGCACCCGTAAAAGAAGAGGGCGCCTTAAATATTGTCATGGGTGTTAATCATCACCTTTATAACAAAGCACAGCATAAAATTGTCACTGCTGCTTCTTGTACCACTAATTGTTTAGCGCCAGTGGTTAAAGTTCTCCAAGACAGTGTTGGCATAAAACACGGCAGTATGACAACTATCCATGATATTACTAATACGCAAACTATCCTTGATGCGCCTCATAAAGATTTACGTCGAGCACGAGCTTGTGGCCAAAGTTTAATTCCAACGACTACCGGGTCTGCAACCGCTATTACCCATATTTTTCCTGAGCTGAAGGGAAAATTAAATGGTCATGCCGTGCGAGTTCCGTTAGCGAATGCCTCAATTACTGACTGTGTATTTGAGCTAAATCGAGCCGTAACTGTTGAAGAAATCAATCAATTGATGTCTACGGCGGCGCAAGGAGAGTTAAAAAATATACTTGGCTATGAAGAACGTCCTTTGGTCTCTGTTGATTATAAAACGGATCCACGTTCATGTATTGTTGATGCGTTATCAACCATGGTTGTTAACGATACCCAATTGAAAATGTATTTGTGGTATGACAACGAATGGGGTTATGCCAATCGAGCTGCAGAGTTAATGTTGTTAGTTGGGCGATCTGATATTAAGCACTAGTCTTTGAGAATGTCGACATAGACGGCGTTTTTAAACGAATAATATCTTGGCGTTACGCTAGTGTTAAATACTTTTGGTTATTTATTAGTATTCGCCAACATCAATCGAAAATACCATTATTGGTACCTTTATGTTAAACAAAATAACCGCACTGCCTAGTGCGGTAAAACAGTATCTATTAATTACCACTAACTATTGGTTTTTCACTTTAACCGATGGTGCTTTGCGTATGCTGGTATTATTACATTTTCATCATCTAGGTTATTCCCCGCTTGCCATTGCGATGTTATTTCTATTTTATGAAGTTTTTGGCGTGATTACCAACTTAGTGGGTGGATGGTTAGGAGCAAAAATTGGTTTGAATAAAACCATGAATATTGGTCTGTTCAGCCAAGTTTTTGCATTATTAATGCTGACAGTTCCTGAGCAATATTTAACCGTTATTTGGGTTATGTTGGCACAAGCGCTGTCGGGTATAGCGAAAGATCTTAATAAGATGAGCGCTAAAAGTAGTATTAAAACGCTGGTACCAACGACCAATAACAACCAAGATCACGCTGTTCTTTTTCGTTGGGTTGCTTATCTGACGGGATCAAAAAACGCCTTAAAGGGCATAGGTTTTTTCCTAGGTGCCTGGTTACTAAGTACCGTCGGATTTTCAGCAGCTATGCTAATAATGGCGAGTGTGTTGGCGATTGTTTTTGTGCTTAGTCTATTATTATTACAGGGTGATTTAGGTAAGGCAAAGCACAACGTTAAATTTAAAGAGATATTCTCAAATCACCCATCATTAAATTACTTGGCGGGCGCGCGCTTATTTTTATTTGCCGCTAGAGATATTTGGTTTGTTGTTGGATTACCGATATATTTGGTCAGTAATTTAGGTTGGCAACATACTAATGTTGGGATATTTATGGCGTTATGGATTATCGCATATGGTATTGTTCAAGGCTCAACACCTAAATTTTTTATTAAAAACAACCAACATAATATCAACGGTCATCTGTTATTTACTTGGGGTATGATTTTATCCAGTGTCACCTTGTTGTTAGCACTGTTGATGTTTTATGCGACCAAGCTCAACATCAGTACTGAAATCATCATTATCGCTGGTTTATTTATTTTTGGGGCTGTTTTTGCTATTAATTCGGCGCTGCATAGCTATGTGATCGTTGCCATGGCGAAAGAAGATGGCGTTTCTATGGACGTTGGCTTTTATTATATGGCTAATGCCCTGGGAAGGTTATTAGGTACCGTGATGTCAGGTGTTATTTATCAATTTACTAACTTAATTACCTGTTTAATTATTTCCGCTTTGTTTGCAGGGCTTTCAGCTTTATTGATCAAACGTATTACTGTGTCAAACGAGTAAGGCGAAAAATAGTGGCAATGTTAACGTTAACAGCCTGCTGTTAACGTTAACTATCGATATAACGATGAAGCTAGTAACGGACCGCTAAATCATTTGATTGGATGTTACCCAGTAATTGCCCATCAGTAGTCATTGCCTGTGCACTTTGCTGAGACACCTGCGTTATTTTTACTGTGTAAGGGCTAACGTTAAAACCGGCATAGGTTTTTCCTGCGTCAGTAATGATATTATTTAAATGTAATAGAGAAAACTCATCACCAACTTTTACGCCATGCTTTTTGCCTAAATTAATCGTTAACGAATTACCGGCTATTTGTACTATCTTGCCTCGAGTAGGTTGACACATCATATTTTCGTCGATATCAATGATCATATCGCCTAACACTTTTTCAATAGCCATTCCGTATTGGCTTTGCCAGAATACTTCGCTATGAACATCAACTTGCTGACGTTTGCCAAATTCCCATGGGGCAGAGCTACGGTACTGCTTAGTGAAGACAGATTCACCATTACTACCGTTGTAAATATATAGGCTGACACTAAACTGACGGTTAAAAACATCTTCTTGCCAAAACTGCCAACCATTGGTTGAGCCCTGTGCAAAGCTAATGTCATTAATTTCAGAATACATGACATACTGAGTATCGCTGATATTAGCTAACGACATGGTAAGACTTTTTATTGCTTCAACTTGCAAACTGTTATTTAATCTTGAGAACTGAGACTTTTCTTTTAACAACAATCTGGTGTCTAGATAAATACCTTGGTTGTTAATTTTATAAGCAAGCTTAGCCATCAATTTATTATCAAGCGCATAAACTTTACCGATACTTGCTTGCTCTCTATGCATTAAGTTACTACGGGTAATTAATAAAGACTTTCGATAATCAGAAGAGAAGCACTGTTTACTTTGTGGGAAGATGTCAGCACGAATGGTTACGGTGACCAAATTGCCCTCATAATTTTCATCAACCAGCTCAAAAGAATTAACAGTACCGCTGGCGCGAATATTAATTTCATTTTGTGTCAATAATCCGTTAACCGTTTTTTGCACACTCGATACTGAAGCACCGGCAACCAGTAAGGCTTTTTTTAATGCGTTCTCTATGGCTAATGTTTTTGCTCGTTCGGCATTGCCCTGCATTATTACTGACTTTCCCTGAGCTTCATACCACTGGGCATCAGCAGAAAGAGTGATAAAAAATAAAAGTAGAGCTGATATAAATAAACGCATATGAAGTCCGTCAGTAAAAAGGGTTTAATATCTCCTGTCGAATATGCAGTTTCTATGCCCACTTATTTTTATGCTCTGGTAACTTTATAGATTGGCGCGATTTGTGCTTTATTTATTTTAGAAACTATTTGATGTCGTTTATCGATATTACTGCAAAACTGATTATTCGCTTTCAGAGCGATTAAGGGGAGCTCAATGAAAAAGTGGCTTATTCCATTATTTATTCCAACGTTGATGTCGTGTTCATCAATGAATATGATGAGTGATGAAGATAATTTTTATAAATCAAAGCAAGAAGTGCGAGGTGAAATTGACAGTTTCAATCTCCCTAGGCATGCGATAGCAGATGTGGTTAAAGGGCTTACTTATCAGATGCTTGAAAGTAGCTCTTTTGTAAATCCTAAAACACCTATCGCGGTAGCTTCTTTTGTCGAATTAGAAAACCTTGAGTCAACTAATTGGCTGGGTAATCAAATATCAGAGAACTTTGTTCATGAATTACAGCGCCATGGTTTAGTTGTTATTGATTTTAAAACGACGGGACATATTCGTGTTACTGCTCAAGGCGATTATGTTTTTAGTCGCGACTGGAAAGAGCTACCAGAGCGGCAGATTATTGACTATGTTGTAACCGGTACCATGATGGAACAAGAAAATGGTGTGATGATTAATGCTCGGATGATTGGAATGCAATCACGTGTTGTTGTTGCCACGGCACAATCTTTTATTCCAAGCTGGGTAATAGGTGAACAGATTAATCAAGATGAAAGTGTTCGGATAAAAGATGGATTAATTATTCGAAACAGCGTTATGTTAGCAGATGACGAACGTTCAATTAAAATTGTTAATTAGTTTTTTACATTGATGTAGGACTAACTTTTGGTATTTATGATGAAAAAAATTATTCTTAATATATTAACCGCTGGTAGTTTGGCTTTGTTACTCGTCAGTTGTTCTAGTGTTTATGACAAACACGTACAATGGCAAAGTGTTAAACCTGAAACCTTCCCAGTGTTACATGCTATTGGTCAAGCGCCGATAAGTTTGCAAAACTCCCAACATGAAACTCAGCGCATGTTGATGGCGATTAATGCCTCAAAGCTTGCCGCTTATGCCGAACTTGCAGAACAAGTTTATGGGCAAAAAATAAATGGTGAAATGACCATGTCACAACTGATAATGGGTAAAAATGAAGTGTCGGCGTCAGTTCAAGGTGTTATCCGCGCAGCTAAAGTGATTAAAAGCTATCCTGTTGGCGACAGCTATACCACAGAGTTAAGTTTAGACTTTGAAGATGTTTATAATATTTATTTAGCTTCTTCACCAAAACGTGAAATTAAAGCGGTTACTTATTATTAAGTGTTAACAGCACACCCTTAAAAATTATACTGCAGACTTGCATAAAAATAAGCGCCGTTAAAACCGAAAGGAGCTGAACGGCGTGAATATTTAAATACACCCGGGCTATCAACAATGATATTACCTTGTTGATCTTCAATCGTGCCTCCTCGAGAGTTTCCTATACGATTTTTGTCAGGCATAACATCAAATAAATTATGACTACCCACAGTGACCGCAAGATTTTTTGTCATTTGATGGCTAACGCTAATATCAGTTAATAGCTCTTCGCCATAAGTTTGTTTACCACCATCGGTTATCGTATATTTACCATAGTGATTGAATAATATATTGATGGTCCAATGCTGGTTTTTATAGAGGGTGTTTAGACTTATTTTATTGCGTGGTTGCCACTCTTCAATGATAGAAATATCTTGTTGTGAAAAAATTTCTTCAACGCTAATGGTATGCAGAGTGCTGTGATCAGGTGTAAATAACTTGGTTACCTCAGTATTGGTAAAGTTTGCCGCCAAGGTGAAGTTAATATCTCCAGCAAAAGCTTGAGTCTGCCAAGTAGCAACAATATCTGTCCCTTGAGTTGTGGTATCAGCGCCATTTAAGAAAAACTGTCCTTTGGTAGCAGACTCCTCAGTAAAAGCTTGATCGAGTAGAGGTGATATTCCCATGCCCAATTTACTACTAATGACAATACGGTTATCAATATCAATCTGATAAAAATCAACACTTATATCTATATTATCAGTAGGGCTGTAGATAAAGCCAACACTGAGGTTATCAGATTCTTCTTCTTTTAAAGAAGGCACCCCGAGTCGAGTGGTCAAAGTACTGTCATTTCTGAAGGTTTCCACTTCTTCACTCAACAGAGAGCCACTTTCGTCAACAATAAACTGTGTACTGATATTATTGAAATACATTTGCTGCATAGAAGGTGCACGAAAACCTGTGCTATAGGCACCACGTAAAATAAGTTGTTGGTGTGCTTGCCAATGCACCGCAACTTTTGTGTTGGTACTGTTACCAAATATATCATAATCATCATAGCGAATGGCCGCACTGAGCTCGATAGAGTTATTGATTTGGGTCACAGACTCCGCAAAAATTGAAACAACATCTCGGCTCTCGTTAACCGCAAGTTCAGGTGCGACTCCTGGAAAACCTTGAATACCACCGGCGGCATCTTGGTCAAACAATGCTTGATTATTGTCAGTATCATAATCCTGAAAGCTGTAGGGGTTACCTGGTATTATTTTGTATATTTCTTGGCGAAATTCTGTGCCTAACGCGAGTGAATAATTTTCATAGTCTTGGCTGAAGAGTAAATTCACTGTCTCAAGTGACAAAGATAGCCCGTAAGCAAAAGCAGACTTTGGTAATTGAGCACGTAATTCATCTGCTGTTAAGTCACTGGTTTGTGATAGATAGTTAGCGTAAGAAGCATTAAGTGAATCTTTAGTCGTATAGTCTATTTGGTTCTTGCCATAGGTATATGAAATATCAATGGCGCTGTCATTATCGAAAGCCGCTTTATAGCCAAAATTGTATGACATATCTTTTATATCTGAATCTATTTTGGGTAAATAACCTTGAGGAATAACGGCTTGCCCATCGCTTAATAATGGGTTTTCATTACTATTCGCGCTGTGACGAAAAAAAGCGGCAGATTGATTTTCTCGATGTGAATAGGTTAAAAAGCCATAAAGTTGCCCGTGATTCAGTTCAAATGTACTGTTTGCGGCAAAAGAAAGTTGTTGATACGAAGGGTCGCCAATACGAAATGTTGCTCGGTTAGCTGTTAACTCTCTTGGATCATCGGTTTGCCAATGACCATTGTCCAATTGAGTGCACTGGCCAAATTGGCAGGCACCATGTAAACCTGAGCGGTTGGTACTTTGATGGTCGACTAAACTTAATGTGGCATTGATAAAACCATCATCACCCAACGGCAAACCTTGTGTATAAGATAGCTGATAATCTTGACCATCGCCTTGCTCATAAGCACCAGCTGATGTTAATAAGGTTGTTTGTTCACTACTATCGTTTAACACAATATTAATAACACCCGCTATAGCATCCGAACCATATTGTGCGGCTGCACCATCACGTAAAATTTCAATACGTTTAATCGCTCCTACTGGAATGGCATTCATATCTGTTCCGGCTGTACCTCGCCCAACAGAGCTATTAATATGAATTAAACTCGCTTGATGACGACGCTTGCCATTTAATAAAATCAGTGTCTGATCTGGCCCTAAACCACGCAACGTTGCTGGCTGTAATACGTCACTGCCATCACTTATTGCTGAACGAGAAAAATTAAAAGAAGGTACTAGTGCCTGCAATATTTGACCAAGGTTAGTCTGGCCACTATTACGCAGAGTGTCAGCAGATATAATATCAACAGGAACAGGTAACTCTTTTACGGTTCTGCCATTAATATGACTACCTACAATAACTATTTTTTCAATGGATTTGGCTTTTTCTGTGGTATTAATTTTTTGTTTAGACTTGCTCTGTGCGGTAACGTTATTTTTCTGCTTTATCGACCATTGGCCTTTATTATTTACTTCTGCATGAAGACCCGTATTTTTAAGGAGTTTCCTCAAAGCCAAAGAAACTGAGTAATAACCCTCTATGGCATTACTGTTAAAACGTCGGGTTAAATCATAAGAAAATATAATGGTCTGATCGGCTTGCTGGGCAAGTTTAATTAATGCTTGATCAACGGATTGAGCGGCGACAGAAAAGTGCGTTATATTAGGTGCAATAGCTTGTACTTTAGCTTGAGTAGTTAAACTAAAAGATAATGGAAGAATAATAAAGAATGAACAAAAAAAATGTATCACTTTTTTTATTAAAACGGCACTAAGTGGCTGCTTTTTTCTTTCTTTAAATAAATAGTTTAGCAAGGTGTCAACTAGTGCTTTAATTGTGTTCGTTGAATACAGAAAGCTCACCTTCTATTTATAATTTTCATTCACTGTATTTATCTATAGCCTACTTGAGGCGTTGACCATTAAATTATGGCGTCAGTGGCTTTGGTGATAACTACAGTATTGTGACTTGTCTTGGTATATATTAGGTCGAAATTATAGCTAATTGAATCTAATAAAGTACCAACATCGTCTGACTTAAAATAACCGGACACTTTCATTTGGGCAAGCGCTTTATCTTTGATGGTAAATTTAACATCGGTATAGCGACTAATTTCATCAAGTGCAGTGGCCAGTGATTCACCATCAAAAATAAGTATGCCTTTTTTCCAGGAAAGTTCATGAGATAATGTGAGTGATGAAATTTTATTTGTCGGTGATTGAATTTTGTTGATTATAGTCGATTTTTCACCTGCAACTATAATGCTATTCTTTTGCGGAAATTGAACCGTGCTGGCTATTTTTTCAGTTAATGCCGGTAATGTTTCATTCGAATCAGCGATTAATACTCGCCCTTCGGTAACAATTAACTCTAACTGATTATTATCGCTTTTTTGTACATTAAAAATGGTGCCTAAAGCGGTAAATGATTGTTGCCCAGAAGTGACACTAAAGGGGCGTGATTTATCTTTTGCGACTTCAAAAGAGGCTTCGCCTTTGATCAAATTTAATTGACGATGTCCTTCACTGAAGCTAATAGTGAGTAAACTATCAGTGTTTAACTCGACATTTGAACCATCGGGTAAGGTCACTTTTTTATGCTCGCCTATTTTTGTTGAAAATTGATCGTAAATAACTTCAGATGACGTTGATTGAAAAAACGAAAATATCGGTTTATTTAAAAAAAACTCACTGGTGATGATACCAAAGAAAATAACACTGGCAGCCATTGATAATTGCATGAATAATTTTTTAGAGTGAGGAGAGTGTTTTTTTTCTAAAGGAAATAAACCATTAAACTCGGCAAGTAACTTAGAAATTTTGGTCGAAGGTGAGTACTTATGAAGGGCTAAGTGATGATTGTTTTCTTGATTAACCCAAGCAACAAAAGCTTGTCGCTCTTGTTGCGATAATCCTTGTTCAATGCGAGATAGCCAATACTTGGCCTGCACTTCTATTTCATTATTATATTGTATTTTAGCCATAATAAATATTTTGTCTTCATTCAATTCACGCAAACATCGATATATTTATTCGACCATGCCGTGCATCCTAGCGTAATAGCAAACGGTTTTTATTATCAATTAAAACTTACTTTACCTGACAAATCAATATGATAATCAGGGCTTTCAAAACTAGAAAACCCTCCTATAATTCTACTCTACCTTTATTTCTTTTTGTTTGCACGTTTTGCTTGTTTTTTCGCCTTAGCTTTTTTCTGTGATTTACTAATTTTGATTTTAGGTTTTTTCAAGGCAACTTTAGACTCTTTATATTGTGGTTTTAAGCCTTCAATATTTCGACGTGATAAACGCTCGTCCATGTAACGTTCAATCTTGGCAATGACTGGCATATCGTGTGCTTCAACTAAAGAGATAGCTGTACCTTTATTACCCGCTCTGCCTGTACGACCAATACGGTGTAAATAAATATCTGCTTTGCGTGGCATATCAAAGTTAATAACATGAGTAATGTCATCAATATCTAAACCACGAGCAGCAACATCAGTAGCAACCAACACTTTTACCATGCCTGAGCGTAATCGGTTAATGGCATGATTACGTTTGTCTTGTGGCATTTTACCTTCAAGCCAAGCACAAGGGATTTCTTCAGCGTAGAGTTTTCCTGACAAATGCTGGACCGTTTCACGTTTATTGGCAAAAACAACCGTGCGTTCAAAGCCTTCTTGTTTTAACAAGTTGATTAATAATTTAAATTTATGTTCTTTGTCATCTGCTAAGTGAAGCCATTGGTGAATTTTGGCTTTTTCTTTTCGTGATGGGTGAGACTCTAAAAATACTGGCTCGTTAAGTACTTCTTTTGAAAAACGTAAAACACCTGCACCTTCGAGGGTTGCTGAAAAAAGCATGGTTTGTTTACGCCAGCGAGCTTCACCAACAATACGGTTAATCGCATCAGAGAAACCCATATCAAGCATACGGTCAGCTTCATCAAGTACAAGAATTTCAATGTCGCGGGCTTCAAATTGTTCTGATTCAAGATATTCAAGTAGACGACCTGGCGTAGCAACTAGAATATCGGTGTTCTTAGTTAAGACATCTTTATGGCTGTCATAACTAACACCGCCAGTGATCAGGCCAGTTTTAATATCAGTTAATTCAGTTAATTGTGTACATTGCTCACTGGTTTGAATAGCAAGCTCGCGCGTTGGCGATAAAATAAGTACCCGAGGAAAACCTGGGCTTTTACGCGGATAATCTAGCAAATGTTGAGCGATAGGTAATATAAAAGCAGCTGTTTTACCTGTGCCCGTTGGCGCTGAAGCTAAAACATCTTTACCTGTCATGGCGACAGGTAAAACCAACTCTTGAATAGATGTTGGTTTTTTATAACCAGCATTTGTAATGCCGCCTAGTAGGGCTGAATCTAGGTCAAATTGCTCAAACATAAAGTATAATTTCGGTCAGGATAATATTGCCATGAATTATAAAGCGAAACAGGCTATTTAGCTAAAGCTAAAGCTATTTATTTTTAGTTTTTATTCACTTTCAATAATCTCAGCTATTTCTCTTTGAATTTGTTGGCACCACAGCGCAATACGTTCATCACTTTGTTCGTATTGATTGTCTTCATCTAATGCCAAACCGACAAATTGACTATTATCTTCGGTGAGCGCTTTAGAGGCTTCAAACTCATAACCTAGGTTGGGCCAAAAACCAATCACAAAACCATCTTGTGCGATGACTTGTTCATGCAACATGCCCAGCGCATCTTGAAACCACTCGGTATAACCAATTTGGTCACCCATGCCATAAAGCGCGATAATTTTTCCTGATAAATCTAAAGTCGCGATATCATCCCAATGGCCTTCCCAATCTTCTTGAATTTGACCATAATCCCAAGTAGAAATACCCATAATAACCAGGTCGAAATCGTCAACCTTACTTAGCGGTGTCTCTTTGATATTAAATAATTCAACGTCGAACTCTGTCTTGAACTTTGCTTTATCAGCAAAATATTGTTGAATTTTCTCCGCCGCCATTTCAGTATAACAAGTGGTAGAACCGTAAAATAAACCAATTTTCATGAGGTAGCCTTTAGCATCTTTTTTGAGCTTAGAAGTAAGATATTGACCGATTAACATTAGGGTCACTATTTTTGCGAGAGTTTAACAGATAGTTTATATCAAGGCAGTAAAATATATATATCGTTATAAAGTGACTGTTTACACTTATTAATCGAGTGATATGACTAGGTTTATTGCATTTTATTTCAATTCCCTGTAATTTTAGCGACCAAGAAACGGTCATGTTATATAGCTCAATTAATCTTGTGTAATCACTGAGATTACCGATTGTTAGTTCTACTTTTAGGAAGTCATTAATGTTTAAGAAAATTTCCCTTGCCCTTACGGCGGTTTGTATTGGTGTTGCTGGTTTAGTGTTTGCTGTAGAGCAGCCGACTGTTGTTGCAAATAGCGTCTCAGCCACCACGTCTACCATCAATAATTCTACCGAATTCGATGCGGTTCAATTAAAAGCAAAGCTTAGTTTAATGTTAGGCTTAGAAATTGATGCCGTTAAACCATCAGCTATGCCTGGTTTAGTTGAACTTATCACTAACCAAGGTTTGTTCTATGCGAGTGCCGATGGTAAATTTTTCATTCAAGGTAAACTCTATGGTTTAGGCGGCAAGGTTGTCAATTATTCAGAAGCAAGTTTAGCGCAAGTTCGACTTGACGGTATGGACAAATTTGCTGATGCGATGATTGTCTATCCAGCAAAAAATGAAAAGCATGTTGTTACCGTATTCACCGACATCACTTGTGGCTACTGCCGCAAGATGCATGAACAAATGGATGAATATAATGATAAAGGTATCACAGTACGTTATTTAGCTTACCCTCGTTCAGGTGTGAAAGACCGTTCTGGTCAATATTCTCAAGGCTTTAAAGATTTACGTTCTATTTGGTGTCACGAAAATCCAGCAGATGCGTTAACAAAAGCTAAAATGGGTTCAAGTGTTGCTCAACGTATATGTGATAAGCCCATTGAAGGTGAGTTTGATTTTGGTCGTCAAGTTGGGGTTAGTGGCACACCGGCTGTTATTTTAGAAAACGGTATGATGTTACCTGGCTATCAAGAACCCGATGCGCTTGTTGCTATAATTGAACAGATGAAAATGGCAGGATAAATTATAATCGTTTGTTAATGATCTAACCTAAATGGCAGGCCCAATAGCCTGCCATTTTGCTCTCTTAACCTCATTGAATTAATCATCAGAAACTCTCCTTATGCAAAAGCAAATAGTACGCCGTGTCAAAGTCGAAGATAACCATCTTCCCAATCATCTTCATCCACTTATTAAGCAAATATATGCCAGCCGCGGTATTGATAAGGCAATTGAACTCGAACTTAATGTCAGCCAACTCTGTGCCATTGAAAGTTTAAAAGGTATTAATCAAGGCTGTGAGGTTTTATATGAAGGCTTAGTCGCGAATAAAAACATTGCCATTATTGGGGATTTTGATGCCGATGGTGCGACCAGCACCGCATTAATGATGGAAGCTTTACGTTTGTTTGGCTGTGATAATTATCAATTCCTAGTACCTAACCGATTTATATATGGTTATGGTTTAACACCAGAAATTGTCGAAATAGCTGCTAAGCAAGGCGCAGAGCTATTAATAACCGTTGATAATGGTATTAGTTGTGTTGCCGGCGTCGCTAAAGCCAAGTCATTAGGATTAGGTGTTATTGTTACTGACCATCACTTACCGGGCATGACACTACCTGATGCCGACGCTATTATTAATCCCAACCAAGTTGGCTGTGACTTCGCCAGTAAAGCGCTGGCGGGTGTTGGTGTTGCTTTTTATTTTATGATGGCAATGCGTAAATATTTACGTGAGAAAAACTGGTTCGTTGACAAAAATATAGCAGAGCCTAATATTGCTCAACTCCTTGACTTAGTTGCCTTAGGGACAGTAGCCGATGTTGTTTCTCTTGATAACAATAATCGAATTTTGGTTGAACAAGGCTTAAAAAGAATTCGTGCTGGGGTTACGCGCCCAGGCATTCAAGCGTTGCTCGAAATAGCCGGTAAAGATCAGAAAAAGATAGTTGCCAGTGATTTTGGTTTTGCTTTGGGTCCAAGAATAAATGCCGCAGGGCGTTTAGACGATATGTCGTACGGTATTAATTGTTTACTTGCTAAAGACCTTGCTTCTGCTCGGGTCATGGCTGCTGATCTTGATGATTTGAATAAGTCGCGCCGGGAAATCGAGCAGGGGATGCAGCAAGAAGCAGAACAAGTATTAAAAAGCTTAAATTTTTCAGATGATAACTTACCGCATGCGATTTCTTTGTTTCAAAAAGATTGGCATCAAGGGGTTATCGGTATTGTTGCTGGTCGTTTAAAAGAAAAGTATCACCGGCCCAGTATTGTTTTTGCTGGCACGAGTAATGATCTTTCTCTTGAGAAAACAGAAAAAACCAGCGAAATTAAAGGTTCAGCACGCTCTATTCCTGGTCTACATATTAGAGATTTACTGGAACATATTGACACGCAGCATCCAAATATTATTATTAAATTTGGTGGTCATGCCATGGCGGCAGGCTTATCAATAGCAGAGGA
Organism: Colwellia sp. MB3u-55; assembly: GCF_014076785.1. Lineage (NCBI taxonomy): Bacteria > Pseudomonadati > Pseudomonadota > Gammaproteobacteria > Alteromonadales > Colwelliaceae > Colwellia > Colwellia sp. MB3u-55. The sequence goes on along the minus strand of NZ_JACGUS010000119.1, from coordinate 36,599 downwards.
AAACTTTGAAGAATTTCAGCGCTTATTAAACCAATATGCCGAGCTTTGGTTAAGCAGTGACGATCTCAAAGGTACGCTTGCCTCCGATGGTGAACTACCCACCAATGAAATGACTTTATCTTTTGCTCAGCTATTACGTGATTCTGGCCCTTGGGGACAAAACTTTATCGAACCTTTATTTGACGATAAATTTAAGCTGGTTCAGCAACGTATTGTCGGCCAGAAACATCTGAAACTGGTTGTTGAAAAAGCGGGGCAAGTTTTTGATGCTATCGCTTTTAATGTTGACTTAAGCCGTTGGCCTGACCATCAAACTCAACAAGTCCATCTTGCTTATCGTCTCGATATTAATGAATTTCGTGGTAAGCAAAGTGTGCAATTTATTGTGGAATACCTTGAATAAAAGCCTGGCAATCCGTTGCTTTATTTTCAGCCAGTTTAGTCAGTTAAATCGTTTATTTAGCGATGAAATTACGCTATAATGCGCGATTATTTTATTTTATTCTTTCGGGCGTGAATCTTGACGCCAAATTTGCGATGTAAAATTATAAACTATGATTGAAGCTAACCCGGTATTAAACAAGATTAAAGACATCCGCGAGCGTACAGATATGCTTCGGGGGTATCTTTGACTACGACCAAAGATCAGAACGTTTGGTTGAAGTGGTACGTGAATTAGAGTCACCTGAAGTTTGGAATGATCCTGAACGAGCACAAGCACTCGGTAAAGAGCGCTCTTCTCTTGAAGCCATTGTTGAAACCATTGATGAAATGGATCGAGGCTGTGAAGACGTTGAAGGTTTAGTTGAGCTTGCTCTAGAAGAAGAAGATGAAGAAACCTTTAACGATGCGAGCGATGAAATTCAAGCGTTGGAAAAAAGTTTAGAAAAATTAGAATTTCGCCGGATGTTTTCTGGTGAACATGATGAAAATAGCTGTTATTTAGATATTCAATCGGGTTCTGGTGGCACTGAAGCACAAGACTGGGCTGAAATGTTAATGCGTATGTATTTGCGTTGGGGTGAAGCACACGGTTATAAAACAGAAGCGATTGAAGTGACTGACGGTGATGTTGCCGGTATTAAAGGCTGTACGATTAAGTATACCGGTGAATATGCTTATGGCTGGTTACGTACAGAAACAGGTGTTCATCGCTTAGTAAGAAAATCACCATTTGATTCCAGTGGTCGTCGTCATACCTCATTTGCTTCGGCATTTATTTATCCTGAGATTGACGATAATATTGAAATCGATATTAACCCTGCTGATTTACGTATTGATACCTTTCGTGCCTCGGGCGCGGGTGGTCAACATGTTAATAAAACTGATTCAGCTATTCGTATTACCCATGTTCCAACGGGCGCTGTTGTCGCTTGTCAAGCTGACCGCTCTCAACATAAGAACCGTGCAACGGCGATGAAGTTGTTAAAAGCTAAGCTCTTTGAAATGGAAATGCAAAAGAAAAATGAAGGTAAGCAAGAATTAGAAGATGGTAAATCTGACATTGGCTGGGGTAGTCAAATACGCTCATACGTTTTAGACGACAGCCGAATTAAAGATTTACGCACCGGTGTTGAAAATCGAAATACCCAAGCAGTTTTAGATGGCGATTTAGACAAATTTTTAGAAGCCAGCCTGAAATCTGGTTTATAAAGTAGAAGATCCTTGCGTGGCAAGGTTCGACAATCAAAACTTAAAAAGTTAACGAGAAAAAAAATGACCGACCAAGCACAAGTAAATCAGCAAGATGAAAACAAATTAATCGCCGAACGTCGCGGTAAATTAGCGAAAATTCGTGAAAACTGTCCGGCTAATGGCCACCCAAACAAGTTTGACCGAAAACACTACGCTGCTGATTTACAAGCTGAGCATGGTGAGAAAGATAAAGAAACACTTGAAGCTGAAACCGCAACCTATAGTATTGCTGGTCGAGTTATGGCTAAGCGTGGGCCATTTTTGGTACTACAAGATATGTCTGGTCGCATCCAAGCTTATGCACATAAAACCGTGCAAAAAGATATTAAAGAGCGTTGGGGCACTTTAGATATTGGCGATATTATCGGTGTTACCGGCACTATGCATATGTCTGGTAAAGGCGATTTGTATGTCAATATGGACGAATATCAATTACTCACTAAGTCATTGCGTCCGTTACCTGAAAAATTCCACGGTTTATCTGATGTTGAAACTAAGTATCGCCAACGCTATGTTGATTTAATCATCAATGAAGAAACGCGTAATACTTTCCTTATTCGTTCAAAAATTGTTGAAGGTATTCGTCAGTTTTTAACTGTCCGCGGTTTTATGGAAGTTGAAACGCCAATGCTACAAACTATTCCAGGTGGTGCAACGGCTAAACCTTTTGAAACTTTTCATAATGCCTTAGACATTCAAATGTATATGCGTATTGCTCCTGAGCTTTATTTAAAGCGCCTAGTTGTTGGTGGTTTTGAAAAAGTATTCGAAATTAACCGTAACTTCCGCAATGAAGGTTTATCTTCACGTCATAACCCAGAATTCACTATGATTGAATTCTATCAAGCTTATGCTGATTACATTGATTTAATGAATATTACTGAGGATATGTTACGTACCCTTGCTGAAAACGTATTGGGTAGCTCTGTTATTCGTAACACGGTTAAAAATAGCGATGGCGAAGTCGTAGAAGAAAAATTTTATGACTTTGGAAAATCGTTTACGCGCTTATCTATGGTTGATGCTATTTTATTATACGGTAACGACCTAGACGAAAACATTTTACGTAACCCCGAAGCAAACTTCGATGCACTTAAAGCTATGGCCAAAACTGTAGGTGTTAAAGAAACTGAAGCGTCAAAAGTATGGGGCCCAGGTAAATACATTTGTGAAATATTTGAAGAAGTTGCCGAGCATATGCTTGATCAACCCACTTTCATTACAGAATACCCTTGGGAAGTTTCACCATTAGCACGTCGTAATGATGACAACCCATTTATTACTGACCGTTTTGAATTCTTCGTTGGTGGCCGTGAATTAGCTAATGGCTTCTCTGAGCTTAACGACGCAGAAGACCAAGCAGCACGTTTCCGCAACCAAGTTGAAGGTAAAGATGCTGGTGACGATGAAGCAATGCATTATGATGAAGACTATATTCAAGCGCTTGAATATGGTTTACCGCCAACTGCGGGTGAAGGTATTGGTATTGACCGTTTAGTGATGTTGTTTACTGACTCACCAACGATAAAAGATGTTATTTTGTTCCCTCATATGCGTCCTCTAGCTGAGTAACCTTTATCATGAGCGCTTTTAGAAGCGTTCATTAGATTTATAAAAGCCGGATCAGTTAATCACTTATCCGGCTTTTCTGTTTAGAAATAACGCCAAAGATGTCATATGTTCAGGATGACAACTGGTTTCAGACGAACATAGTCTAGTTACCCCTGTGCCGTCATGCTGAATTTATTTCAGTATCTGTTCTTGTGTTGTCAACGACGAGATCCTAAAAAAGTTTAGGATGATGGAGGCGGTATCAAGTTGATGGAGTTAGTATCAGGCTGACGTAGTTCATATCAGCATAACTGGCTTGTCTTAGAGCAGAGTAACTGAAATTGTTAGTTAAATATCTGTTAAGCCCCAAACGAAGGCAATTACACCGGTGAAGCCAATAAGTATCATATAGGCGGTGCCAATAAATGAATATTTAATAAAGGTAAAAAAATAACCTTGCTTATAAACTCGTTTTTGCATAATAAATAAATAAATGGGGATCCAAGTTAATAAGGCTTTACTGGCAAATTCAATTGAGCCAGTAAGTATGGGGAGGACTGTTTTACTATAGCCAGCAAACACATCTAATAACTCTACCAACAATATAGTAAAGAAAATAAAACTATGGCTGTGTAAGGCAACAGTTAAATGCTCCATATAAAGACGCTTTGAAAAGATATACATTATCTTTAACAATATGGCGAAAAGAGGCAGTAAAATAAACATTAATTGTGGTAATTTTCCAATAACTTCTTGCACTAATGGCGTTGCATCAGATCTGAAGGCTTTTTCTGCTTTCTTGATCAAAGACTTTGTGAACACATTAAGTTTTTTATTACTATCTTCACTCAAAAAATCAAAAGACAAGGTACCATCGGCATTGTTGCTTATGGTCGTAGAAATTTTGTCTACCTTATCTAGCTCCTCACCATTTTTAAATTTTGCAATATTTGAGGTTAATAAATCATAACGTTCTTTCTTATTCCCGCTAAGCGTTTGTCCATCTTTAAATTGTCTTAATTCTAAATCGACAAGTGTTTTGGTCATATCAATTAACCGTTTATTTTTTTCAATACTGTAATCTTTATTCATATCGGTTAGATAGATTTCAAATTTTGCGATGCTTTTTGTTGTTTCTGACAAATCAACGGTATTGTCTGGTGAGCCATCAATGGCTTTAAGCTTGTTTTTTTCAAGTAAAACAAGTTGATTTTTGATTTGAGTGATTGATGTCTGATTGTCGCTTACCGCGAGAAGAGAATCACTGTCTGAGAGCACAAAAAATTTTAAGGTAATAAAAAAGACAATACTCACAAAAAGGTATAGACGCAGCGGAGGCACGTAATGGACGCGTTTTCCGGTAATATACTCATTAGTTAAAAAACCAGGACGAGTAACTAATGGCAATATAGTTCGAGCAGCTCTTGAATCAAAACTAAAAATATCATCAAGGAGGTGTAATATAACCACCCAAAAATATTTCAATGTTGATTCTGCTTTTTGGCCACACTGACCACAAAAAGGACCACTGAGTGGTTGCTGACAATTATCACAATTATTATTTGCTGAACTTCTTATGGTATCAGGCTGTTCAGAGACTGATGACATGATATCAATATCATTATTTTTTTTAACTAACTCGGTATTTTGCATAAAAGTTTCAGAATAAATACAAACAATAGAACAAAATCATAGCATTATGTTTATAAAAGTGTGAGGGAAAAGTTATAAATATTTACAAATTAATTGAGTTAACTGCGTGCTGTTTGTATAACTATCTGCTAAATTTACTCTAATAAGAAAAATAGGGTTGAATGTACTATGTTTATTATTATGCAAAAAAGTAAATAATAAGCAAAGTGTAGTAATAGAAAAGCCAAATACAGGAGAATTATAATGGCGTTTGAAGTTAAATTTGAATTAACAGAGTCAGACTTAGACCACTTCCGTGATGTAATGCGTAAAGCACAATCAGGAGTTGCAAAACTTAGTGAAGCAGTTATTTTAAGTAACGCTAAGAGTATTAGCCAAGATATTAAAGGAAGTGTTCCAGAATTTGTCAGCGAACGCATTAAAAAACTAGAAACTTTAGTGGCAATGATAGAAGACTCTGAATGGAAAATTCCAGCAGAAGAGCGCAGTGATGTGCTAAGTGCATTGGCTTATTTTAGTGATCCGGAAGATTTAGTACCTGACCATATTCCTGTATTAGGCTTTTTAGACGACGCCATCATGATTGAATTAGTTGCCGAAGAACTGAAAGATGATATCGAAGCATTTTTAGAGTTTTGTGCTTATCGTAGCCGAGAAGAAGGCCGTAGTGGTGATGTTTCAGTGACTCGTGAAGAGTGGCTAGATTCTAAACGTCGCGAACTTCATAGTCGTATGAGAAACCGACGCTCAACCCGTCGAAGCGGTCGCTCATCATTTCGTTCAGTTTTTTAAACTCTACTTTAAAAAGATTGAATTTTAAAAGCTTACTCATTTTTTGAGTAAGTTTTTTTTTGTGTTGTTAACGACGAGATCCTAAAACAAGTTCAGGATGACGGGGGCGTTATCAGGATGACAAAGGTGGTATCAGAATGTCAGAGGCTTATCCCTTTGCGGTCATGCTGAATTTATTTCAGTATCTGCTTTTTGTTTTGTCAACGACGAGATCCTGAAACAAGTTCAGGATGACGGAGGTGGTATCAGGATGACGGGGGCGTTATAAGGATGACAAAGGTGGTATCAGAATGTCAGAGGCTTATCCTTTTGCCGTCATGCTGAATTTATTTCAGTATCTGCTTTTTTTTGTCAACGACGAGATCCTTAAACAAGTGCAGGATGACGGGGGGGATCAGGATGATGGAGGTGGTATCAGGATGACGGAGGTGTTATCAGGATGACGGGGGCGTTATCAGGATGACAAAGGTGGTATCAGAATGTCAGAGGCTTATCCCTTTGCCGTCATGCTGAATTTATTTCAGTATCTGCTTTTTGTTTTGTCAACGACGAGATCCTGAAACAAGTTCAGGATGACGGAGGTGGTATCAGGATGACGGGGGCGTTATCAGGATGACAAAGGTGGTATCAGAATGTCAGAGGCTTATCCCATTGCCGTCATGCTTAATTTATTTCAGTATCCGCTTTTTGTGTTGTCACGACGAGATCCTGAAACAAGTTCAGGATGATGGAGGCGCGGTATCGGGCTGACGGATTTAGTATCAGGACGATGGATTTGGTATCAGGATAACTGGAGTCGTCATCCGTGAGTAACGTATATCATTACCACTAAAAATCCAATGAGTACGGTATTTAAAGCAATAATATAAGCAAAACCTTTCACACCTTCTTTTACACTAAAGCCCTTAGCACCTAAATATCGCCACCAAAAAAGGCACATGATAATAGGGAGTAGAAAGAACAGTTTGATCATATTAATTCCTCGGTTTTATTTTTTGTTTCGAAAGGGACCTTTTCGCTCCAAGGAGCAACTTTAAATAACATTAGCATTCCTGGGATCGCGAGGAAAGTACAAAGAAAGTAGAACGATGTCCAACCTATTTGCTCTACAATAAGGCCAGTTGTTGCATTGGCAAAGGTTCGAGGCAAAGCGGTTAGCGCCGTAAAGAGTGCAAATTGCGTTGCAGCAAAAGCGGGGTTGGTTGTTCTTGCTATAAAGGCAGTAAATGCAGCTGTACCTAAACCAACACCTAAGTATTCAAAGCCCATCGCAAAAGCTAGAGCGTAAGTATTATGACCTATTTCTGCTAAAGCGGCAAAGCCTAATATGCTGATGATTTGCACAAAGCCAAACAACCATAATGCCTTATTTATACTGAGCTTTATCATTACAATGCCGCCAACAGCAAGCCCGATAGTCATCGCAATAAGCGACGCTGTTTTAGCAACCACACCAATTTCTGTTTTAGTAAAGCCTAGGTCTATAAAAAATGGCGTTTGCAGGGCTGTAGCCATACTGTCGCCTAATTTGTATAAAAATAAAAAAATGAGAATTTGTAAGGCACTTTTAAAACCTTTTCGTGAAATAAAATCTCTAAAAGGCAATACAACAGCATCATGTAATGTTTTAGGAGCAAGATGTTCGCTTTTACTCTCTTTAATACATAAGGTCAGTAAAATACCGATGAGCATAAACGCAGCAACAATAAGAAAAACTGATTGCCAGTTGATATGGTCAGCCAAGATAAAAGCTAACGACCCCGGCACTAAGCCAGATAGACGATAAGCCTGTACATGGATAGAATTACCTAAGCCCAGTTCGTGTTCTTGCAATAACTCCCTGCGATAGGCATCGAGAACAATATCTTGGCTTGCACTAAAAAAAGCAACAGCAGCGGCAAGATAAGCGACAGACCAAATATTAATAGTCGGGTCTATAAAACCAAAACCAGCGATAGAGAAGAGTAATAAAATTTGCGTAGCAAACATCCAACTTCGACGTCGACCTAAGATTGGAAAAGAATACCTGTCCATCAATGGCGACCAAATAAACTTCCAAACATAAGGAATGCCAATTAATGAGAATAAACCTATCTCAACTAGACTCACTCCCTCTGATCTTAACCAACCAGGTACCAGTTGATATAAAATAAATAACGGCAAGCCCGAAGTGAATCCGGTAAAGATACAAATCAACATTCTTTTATTTAGAATAGCTTCTTTGAATGTTTGTTGAGTGGTCATGCATTTACCTATAAAAATCTTAGTAGGTATAGGCTATCAAAATGTTATTGAAAACAGAAGTTTATTCTTGAGTTCTGTGAGCAAGTGTCGAGGGTTTTACTTACGTTAACCTAAGGTAACGGACGCCAGCCAATACAGTCAATAGGATAACTGCCAGCACCTGTGAAAAAATCTAAGCAAGTCGTTATTTCACTTTTGAAATACAAGTCATGACTCAGTGATTGTGCTCCATGTAAACTCATCTCATGGACTAAGTGCCAAAAAACGCGCTCTTTTGCACTACTTGGGGTTTCATCATTTACCTTGAGCAATGTCCATTCCTCCATGGTATCAAGGATGAATGTGTCGAGTTCGGTATAATGCAATGATTGGTTAATCACAGCTTTAATATAGTAAGCTATTTGTTGTGTTTTTTCGTTGATAAACGGCTCAATTATCATGGCATCCTCAGTTCACTTTCGTATTTAAATCATTCAAGTAGGAAAGTAGCTACCACTTTATTGAAATGGTGAAAATAGTTGTTATTGTTTATTTACTACCTTATATATCGTAGATTAAAAACAGTTTGTCAAAGGTGTAGGCAATCTAATTTTCATTTAATTGTAAGATCGTACAAAAAATAATGTTTGTTCTGGCATTGTTATAGTCAGAAATATTACCTCCTGACTATAATTTTTAGCTGAAATTTTATTGGATAAATTTATTCTTCTGGTAATAAAGTGGCTTTAATTAAGGTAATAGGTTCTACGGGCACATCGTCCCAGCCCATCGCATCACTATAGTGTGTTTTAGCTAAATTCATAGCATCAACAACTGCCTGACCTTCAACAATAGCGCCAAATACGGTATATCCCCAGCGACGGCCTGGATTTAAACTTTTATTGTTAGCCATATTAAAAAAGAATTGACGATTTGCGGTGTGTGGGCGATTTTCTTTTGCCATAGCAATCGTGCCACGTTCATTTTTTAAACCATTACCTGATTCATTAACAATATTTCCAGTGACTTTTTTTAAATTGAAGTCTTCATCATAACCACCGCCTTGTACAATAAAGTCTGAGACAATACGATGAAAAATTGTGTTGTTGTATTCACCTTTAACCACATACATTAAAAAATTATCAACAGTTAATGGCGCACGAATACGGTCTAACTCAACAATGATGACTCCTTTTGATGTTTCTAATTTCACTTTTGGAAATAAGTTATTGGGATCAATGGCGATATTATTCGCTGATAGAGTGCCAGATAAAAATATAAGTAAAAAAAATAAACCTTTCATTATCATTTCTTCTTTTAAAGGGGCTGTTAAAAATTATTTTATAAAGCGCTGAATTTCAATATTATTAATAACTTGAGATAATAGCTGAGTAAGTTGTTGACTAAAGTCACGCTCTAATACTGCAATATCTGCGCCCAATGGGCCTTCACTGGTTCCGCGAACTTTAAAGATGTTACTTAACGTTTGTGAACCATTGTTAACCGTTACACGGATCACAAGTTCATTGTTAACTTGATATTTCATCATTTCTTGTTGCACGCTGCTTAAGCCATTATCAATAATTATTTCAATTGCATTACCCGCTTGAGCGTTAATGTCTAAGCCCTGTTTTTTAAATTCAGCGGCTAACGTTTCCTCAACAATACGGTTTAATGGTTGCTGACTAGAATAAACCTCTGCCGCTTCATCTTTTCTTAATATTTGCACAACATGCTGGGCACTCCGCAAATCAGTGACCGTTAAACTCGCTTGTTTATTTTGATAAGCACTTTGGCTAGATGCACTATTATTTATGCTTAAATCTGGAGCAATAACTACGTAAGTGGGTTTGTTGGCACAAGCCGTCAGTACAAGCAGTAAAGTTGTTGCGGCTAATGTTTTAATTTTATTGTTAATGAATATATTTTTCATGATCTGATTAACTCCATTATTTTATTGATGAAAGCGTGACAAATTTATCATTGCTGGCAATGAGTTTTTCATTACCAAAAAGTCGTTTAAGTTTAATATGGTATCCGAGTTGTCGATTACCAATAATGCGTAACTCCCCACCGTTCTTTAATGCTCTATGGCTATCGCGAAACATCTGCCAAGCGATATGGTCAGTGGTTGCATTTTGCTGGTGAAAAGGAGGGTTACACAAAATCAAATCAACACTATTAGGCTCCACGTCTGCTAAGCAGTCATTTATCATGAACTGGCATTGATTGAGTTGCTCAGGTAAGTTTTTACTGATATTAGTCTTTGCAGAATCAACAGCCATATAAGATTCATCAACAAAAGTAACTAATGCCTCGGGTTGCTCGGCCACTACGGCTAAGCCAATCACACCATTGCCACAACCTAAGTCAATAACACGACTACCTGCTTTTACTTCAGGAAGGTGCTTAATAAAGTGACGAGCACCAATATCAAGTTTTTCACGCGCATAAACCCCTGAATGATTACTGATAATAAAAGCGCTATCTTCTAACGGCCAAATTGTTGGAAAAGGTGAAGAGAAAACTTGCTTGTTATCAAGTTGAGAGAATACTAAACGTGCTTTTTTTACCGCTAAAGACGTTTTTGTTGTCCCTAAATATTTTTCAAATAATTTTAACGTCGAACTATGTATATCTTTGGCTTTATCGCTAGCAATAAAAATAAGATTTTGATTATATTTAGCTTTAATTGATAATAGTTGGTCGATCATTAATGACTTACTTTTAGGTATCTTGTACAACACCACACTAATATTATCGGGTAGGTCATCCAAACTCGTTATTTGGCAAATATTGTCAAGCGACAAACCGTTTTGCTCAATATTATATTTTAACCCTTGATGGCTTATCCAAGAGTCGGAAACCGTAGTCACATTTGACTGAGTAAAGTTAGCGGTAATAGCGCCAAAACTATCATTGAAAATGAGTAATTTGTGCTGGCTACCCGCTAAATCTTGTTCATTAACATAATTAATTAAATACTCGTCGGCTGAATCCCAAGCAACTAGTGCACGGTTAACTTGACCAACGGGGTAGCGATCTAAAAAAAGGTTCTTGTCATAAACGCCATCTGCGTTAACAATAAAAGGGCTGATCATAATGAAGAGGTTCGATTTTTACCTAGAAGAATGTCGGCTATTGTGACAAAATATACGGAATTGAGCCAGTGATAGTTGCTTTGAGCGCTTAAAAACTATTTTATAAATAAATGAGATTTTTTTATCAATAATGGCAACTGTTTACTCGCCATTAATGACAGTGAAACCACTATAGCCATCCAGACTGATGGCATATTGTGTGTAACAAACTAAAATGACTCCACTATAGAAAAACACATCAGGGATTTAATAATGACCATTGAAGCTGTAATAGAACAAAAACTTCTTTCCGCATTTTCTCCAATACATCTCGATGTTATTAATGAAAGCCATCAACATAATGTTGCACCGGGCAGTGAATCTCATTTTAAAGTGATTATCGTTAGCGACGACTTTATTGGAGAACGCTTAATTAAACGTCACCGAGCCATTAATTCGTTGCTTTCAACAGAGCTTGCCGAAAAAATACATGCGTTAGCGCTTCATACTTATACCAAGGATGAGTGGGACAAGTATTATGCAGATAATACCCCTTTGTCGCCTAAATGCTTAGGTGGTGGTAAAAAATCAGCGTAACTTTAGCAAATAAATTAGGGGTCAAACGCTAACTAACCATCATTCGCGATTTTATCCCTAATTTATAATACCCTCATAATTGTATTCACTTTTCGTGAAACACTTGTTATTTAATCTTAACTATCTATGTGAAATGAAGAATATTTGCCAACAGCTACGTCACTTAATGGCTAAATTTAGCTAACAAGGTCAATTGATAGGGTCACTGATAAACCGAAACAATTATTTCAGGGTTATTATGATTGATGGTGTGATTTGTTTTTCTCATTGTGGTGTCGCGATATCACTTTAATGTTGGTTGGATGTGATACAAGAGTTGGTATTGTACTTTCATGCTAGGGGCATTATGTTAGGCGCTGTTTATACGTTAAAAGCTGATGGCCATGTTTGGGCAGATGTTCTTTATTAAAATAGCTAGTGGCTTTAATCCTTTATTTTGAGGAAAACATTCACTGGTCATACCTCGTATTCTTTTTAGTAGCGTAAACTATGCAACAATTTTAAATTTATGTCGCAATAAATATTGAATAATGACTAAATTGCCGAGTTGTTTGGCGATAAAAATAGTATTAATTAAAAGGTCTTCTTATGGTTATTAAACCTAAAATTCGTGGTTTTATTTGTACAAATGCACACCCAACCGGCTGTGAAGCTCATGTCAATGAGCAGATTTCTTATGTTAAATCTCATCAACAGGCTAATGCCAAGCCAAAAAATGTTTTGGTTATTGGTTCATCTACCGGTTATGGATTATCGTCACGTATAACCGCTGCATTTGGTAATAATGCTAAAACATTAGGTATTTTCTTTGAGAAACCGCCGACTGAAAAGAAAACAGCCAGTGCTGGTTGGTATAATACTGCGGCGTTTCAAAAGGCCGCTGAGCAAGAAGGCCTTTGGTCTAAGAATATTAATGGTGATGCGTTTTCACATGAAATTAAAGCAAAGGCTATTGAAACGATTAAAGCTGAATTAGGTGAAATTGATCTAATCGTTTACTCACTTGCTTCACCTCGTCGTACTGATCCAGATACCGGTGAAGTTTATTCATCGACGCTTAAACCTATTGGTCAAAGTGTTACCACGAAAAACCTAAACACCTCGAAGCGTGTTATCGATGAAATCTCTGTTGAAGCAGCAAATGAAGCCGAGATACAAGGTACCATTGATGTAATGGGTGGCGCTGACTGGGAATTATGGATTAAGGCATTGAATGAGGCTGGCGTTCTTTCAGAAGGATTTAAATCAGTAGCTTATACATATATTGGTAAAGAATTAACTTGGCCAATATACGGAAAAGCGACTATAGGTAAAGCAAAAGAAGATTTAGACCGTGCTGCATCGGCAATTAATAAAGCGACCGCTAATTTTAAGGGCGAAGCTCATGTTACTTCATTAAATGCGGTCGTTACGCAGGCGAGTTCAGCAATACCCATCATGCCACTTTATATTTCAGCAATGTTTAAAGTGATGAAGGCAGATGGCACTTATGAAGGGTGTATCGAACAAATTCAGAACCTATTTGTTGAGAACATCTACAGTGAAACACCTCGCTTAGATGATAAAAATCGTTATCGTCAAAACCATAAAGAGCTTGAAGACAGCGTTCAAAAACGTGTGACAGACATTTGGAATACCGTTGATTCTGATAATATTGATGAATTAACAGACTATGTTGGCTATCATCAAGAATTTTTAAAGTTATTTGGCTTTAGTGTTGTGGGTGTTGATTACGAGGCTGATGTCAATACAATGGCAGAAATTAAGCATCTCTTATAACGATTAACTTTAATTATTTGTGATTAGCATCAATAATAAAAAGCCGACATAAAATGTCGGTTTTTTTAGGTCTGACAAAATTTTTGGCTGATAAATGAGCGAAATCAATAATATTCAACTAATTTGTAATTTAAGTAACTGAGATCGTAGATAGCCTTAGAGTTTTTGTGTTAAAATCGCGCCAGAAATTTTAACTTAGAGCCAGTGGGTCTTTTTTATTTTCAACTAACTGTTGTTGTTGCTAAAAAAAGTACTTACTGAAATACACTAAAATCAGTACTTTCCTTACCTATCAGACTTTATTTACGAGTGATCGTAAAAGAGTTTAATTACGTATGTAAGGTTATGATTTTGATACTCCCATCAAAAGTAGTGCATGTGTTTATGATTACAATAAAAAAAGGTCTGGATGTTCCTGTCGTTGGTTCTCCCCTGCAGGTAATCCATGATGGCAACGCCATCAAAACCGTTGCAACATTAGGTGAAGAGTTTGTGGGTATGCGACCAACCATGTTTGTTAAAGTGGATGATCGTGTTAAAAAAGGTCAGATTATTTTTGAAGATAAAAAGAATCCTGGCGTTAAATTCACAGCTCATGCTGCCGGTGTTGTTAAAGAAATCAACCGTGGTGAAAAACGTGTTTTGCAATCAGTCGTTATTAAAATTGACGGCGATGAGCAAATTACATTTCCTTCATACACAGCGAATGAACTTAACTCAATAAAACGTCAAGATGTTGTTGATAACCTCGTTAATTCAGGTTTGTGGACAGCATTGCGTACACGTCCATTTAGTAGAGTTCCTGCCGTTGATTCAACGCCAACCGCGATTTTTGTTAGTGTAATGGATACTAATCCGCTAGCCGCTAACCCCGAAGTGATTATTAATGAACAAAGTGAAGCCTTTAAAAATGGCTTGACAATACTTACTCGTTTAACCAATGGTGAAGTGTTTGTTAGTAAAGCGCCGGGTACTAATATTCCCGTTGAGGCTAATGTGCAAGTTAACGAATTTGCAGGAAAACACCCTGCTGGTTTAGTTGGCACACATATGCATTTTTTAAAGCCAGTTAGTGTAGACAAGTCTTCATGGAACTTAGGCTATCAAGACGTTATTGCTTTTGGGCAGTTATTTACTACTGGTGAGCTGAATAACACCCGTATTATTTCACTCGCTGGCCCTGCTGCTAAGAACCCTCGTTTAGTGCGTACTATTTTAGGTGCAAACACTGACGAATTAATTGCGGGTGAATTTGCTGACGGTGAATTACGCATTATATCGGGTTCTTTACTTTCAGGAGCAAAAGCAAAAGGTGTTCACGCTTATCTAGGTCGCTACCATGTGCAAATTTCGTTAATTTTAGAAGGTCGCGAAAAAGAGTTTATTGGTTATATGTATCCTGGGCCTAATAAATTCTCGGTAACACGTGCATATATGTCTCATTTCTTCCCAAAGAAATTATTCAATATGACCACTACAACTAACGGTAGTCCTCGTGCCATGGTTCCAATTGGTAATTTTGAACGAGTGATGCCATTAGATATTCTCCCAACAATGTTATTGCGTGATTTATGTGCCGGTGATACCGACAGCGCGCAGCAACTTGGTGCTTTAGAGCTTGATGAAGAAGATTTAGCCTTATGTACATTTGTTTGCCCAGGCAAAACAGATTATGGCGTTATTCTTCGTGAATGCCTAACCACAATAGAGAAGGAAGGTTAGACATGGGCTTGAAAAAGTATATTGAAGATATTGAACCGCAATTTGAAAAAGGCGGTAAGCTAGAAACGTGGTACGCTTTGTATGAAGCTGTAGCCACCGGTTTATTTACTCCTGGTCAAGTGAACAAAGGTGCTACTCACGTTCGTGACAGTATTGACTTAAAACGCATCATGATAACAGTATGGTTAGCTGTTTTCCCTGCTATGTTTTTTGGTATGTACAACATTGGTTTTCAAGCAGCTGATGCTTTAGCTGCTGGTTATGCTTTACCTGATACTTGGCAAGTAGGCTTGTTCGAATTTCTTGGAGGGAGTTTATCTGCTGACTCGAGTGTCTTAGGTAAAATGCTTTATGGAGCAGTGTTCTTCTTACCTATTTATGCAACTACCTTTATTGTTGGTGGCTTTTGGGAAGTTCTATTTGCTTCAGTGCGCAAGCATGAAGTTAACGAAGGTTTTTTTGTTAGTTCAATTTTGTTTGCCTTGATCTTGCCTGCAACAATTCCATTATGGCAAGTTGCTATTGGTATTACTTTCGGTATTGTTATTGCTAAAGAAATTTTTGGTGGTACAGGTAAAAACTTCTTGAACCCTGCGCTAGCTGGCCGTGCTTTTCTGTTTTTTGCTTATCCAGGTGAATTATCAGGTGATGCTGTTTGGGTTGCTGTTGATGGTTACTCAGGTGCGACTCCATTAAGTGCTGCAGCAGCAGCAATTCCAGGGTCGGTTGATTTTGCAATCAATACTAACTGGTGGAATGCATTCTTGGGCTTTATTCCAGGGTCAATGGGTGAAGTATCAACAGCTGCTATTTTCTTAGGTGGTGCATACATTCTTTATAAAGGTATTGCTTCGTGGCGTATTGTCTTAAGCGTATTCGTTGGCATGGTGTTTACTTCTTTACTGTTTAACAGTATTGGTAGTGATACGAACGCAATGTTTGCTATGCCATGGTATTGGCACTTAGTCACAGGTGGCTTTGCTTTTGGTATGATGTTTATGGCTACTGACCCTGTCACTATGTCTTTTACTAACACGGGTAAATACTGGTTTGGTGCATTAGTTGGCGTAATGGTTGTACTCATACGTGTAGTTAATCCGGCATACCCTGAAGGAATTATGTTAGCTATTTTATTTGCTAATTTATTCGCTCCTCTTTTCGACTATTTTGTTGTTCAAGGGAATATCAAACGGAGGCTCGCTCGTAATGTCTAGTAATAAAGAAACTCCAATTAAAACAATCGGCTTTGTGTTTTTAGTTTGTCTGGTTTGTGCTGCATTAGTCTCTGTTGCTGCGATTAGTTTAAAACCGTTACAACAAGCTAATAAACTGCTTGATAAGCAAACTAAAATTCTTGAAGCTTCTGGCTTATTAACATTAGCTTTGAAAACAGAAAATATTAAAGCTTCAGGTAGTGAACCTAAAAGTATCGTTGCAACATTTGAAAAATATGTTGAAGCTAAGATGATTGACCTAGATTCAGGGAATATTATTGAAGGTAACACTGATATATTTGACGAACGTGCAGACGCTCGTAATGCTGCTAAAAGCTCAAAGCTTACTAACGATACTGCAGGTATTAATCGCCGAGCTAATCATGCTGTTGTTTATTTAGTTAATAATGAGCAAGGCCAGCTAAATACTCTGGTTTTACCTATTGTTGGTTCAGGGCTGTGGGATTTAATGTACGGTTATATTGGTTTAGCGCCAAATTTAAATACCGTTCGTAGTCTTATTTATTCTGACTTAAAAGAAACTCCAGGTTTAGGCGCTGAAGTGCTTAACCCTAAGTGGAAAGCTTTATGGCCAGGTAAGAAAATTTACAATGATAGCGGTGAAGTGGCTATTAACGTGATTAAAGGTGGTGCTAAAGCCGGAGATATTCATGGCGTTGACGCATTGTCAGGGGCTACATTAACCAGTAATGGCGTACAAAATACCTTACATTTTTGGTTAGGTGAGCAAGGTTATGGACCTTTTATTGCTAAATACCGCAGTGTTGCTAGCGAAGGAGAGATGAACTAATGTCTTCAGATACTAAAAAAGTACTATTTGGACCTATTGTAGATAACAACCCTATCGCCTTACAGGTACTAGGTGTTTGTTCTGCTCTAGCGGTAACCAGTTCAATGGCAAACGCTTTGGTTATGACCATAGCGGTAATGCTAGTTACAGGCTTCTCTAACTTTTTTATCTCACTTGTGCGTAATCATATTCCATCAAGTGTGCGTATTATTGTGCAAATGGCGATTATAGCGTCGTTAGTTATTGTGGTTGACCAAGTGTTAAAAGCCTTCTCTTATCAGTTGTCGAAAGAGTTGTCAGTTTTCATTGGTTTGATCATTACTAACTGCATTGTAATGGGCCGTGCAGAAGCCTTTGCTATGAAAGAAAAGCCGGGTGTCAGCTTTTTAGATGGTATTGGTAATGGTTTAGGTTACGGCGCAGTTTTGATGGTTGTTGCTTTTTTCCGTGAATTATTTGGTTTTGGTGAGATCTTTGGTGTTGAAGTATTTAAATTAGTTCAAAACGATGGTTGGTACCAAGGTAATGGCTTATTAGTCTTACCATTTAGTTCATTCTTCATTATTGGTTTAATTATCTGGGCTGTACGCCAGTGGAAACCAGAACAAGTAGAGAAGGATTAGCCCCATGGAACATTATTTAAGTATTTTTATTAAAACCATATTTATTGAGAATATGGCATTAAGCTTCTTTTTGGGTATGTGTACTTTCTTAGCGGTGTCTAAGAAAGTAAGTACAGCCATTGGTCTAGGTGTTGCGGTTGTGGTGGTACTAGGTTTAGCTGTTCCAGCTAACCAAATTATTTATCAAGCTATTTTAGCGCCAGGCGCTTTAGATAGTATGATGGGTATTACTGAGCAGAAAGATTCAATCGATTTAAGCTTTTTATCATTTATTACCTTTATCGGTGTTATTGCTGCTTTAGTACAAATTTTGGAAATGATTTTAGACAAATATTTTCCTGCTTTGTATCAAGCCTTAGGTATATTTTTACCTTTGATCACTGTTAACTGTGCAATTTTTGGTGCGGTATCCTTTATGGTAGCGAAAAATTTAACCTTGGGTGAAAGTGTTGTTTACGGCATTGGCTCTGGTGTGGGTTGGATGTTAGCTATTGTGTTGTTGGCTGCTATACGTGAAAAGATGAAATATTCTGACGTACCAGATGGTTTGAAAGGTTTAGGTATCACGTTTATCTCCGCTGGATTGATGGCTTTTGGCTTTCTTTCTTTTGGTGGTATTTCACTTTAAAAAATATCGGTCTAAGTCACTTATTACAAAAAGTAATTTGAGCTTAGGCCCTAGATAATTTAAGGAAAAGTCGATGGAAATCATTCTCGGCATATCGATGTTTACCGCGATAGTGTTAGCATTAGTTTTAGTGATTTTATTTGCTAAATCTAAGTTAGTCTCTTCAGGTGACGTAACAATTAGTATAAATGGCGACCCAAATAAATCAGTAGTAACCGCTGCTGGTGGCAAGCTTCTTGGCGCTTTAGCAGATCAAGGGATTTTTATTCCTTCTGCTTGTGGTGGTGGTGGTACTTGTGGTCAATGTCGTGTTGACGTGCATTCAGGTGGTGGCGACATTTTACCAACTGAAACGGGTCATATCACTAAGCGTGAAGCTAAAACAGGTTGTCGTTTAGCCTGTCAGGTTGCTGTTAAGCAAGATATGGTTATTGAAGTGGAAGACGAAATCTTCGGTGTTCAACAATGGGAATGTGAAGTTATCTCTAATGATAACCAAGCAACTTTCATTAAAGAACTTAAACTTCAAATACCCAATGGGGAATCTGTTCCGTTTAAAGCCGGTGGTTATATTCAAATAGAAGCTCCAGCTCATCATGTAAAATATAGTGATTTTGATATTGATCAACAGTACAAAGGCGATTGGAATCATTTTGGCTTCTTTGATGTTGAATCAAAAGTTGACGAGCCAACGTTACGTGCATATTCAATGGCTAACTATCCTGAAGAAGAAGGCATTATTATGCTTAACGTGCGTATTGCTACGCCTCCTCCAGGACGTTTACATTTACCAGCAGGTAAAATGTCATCATATATCTTCAGCCTTAAGTCTGGCGACAAAGTCACTATTTCTGGTCCCTTTGGCGAGTTTTTTGCTAAAGAATCAGATAATGAAATGGTCTTTATTGGTGGTGGTGCCGGTATGGCGCCAATGCGTTCACACATTTTTGATCAACTTAAACGTTTACAGTCTAAGCGTAAAATGTCGTTCTGGTATGGTGCTCGTTCTAAGCGTGAAATGTTCTATGAAGATGATTACAACGGCTTAGCCGCTGAGAATGACAACTTCAAATGGCATGTTGCGTTATCAGATCCACAAGCTGAAGATAACTGGGAAGGCATGACAGGTTTTATTCATAATGTACTTTATGAAAACTACTTAAAAGATCATGAAGCACCAGAAGATTGTGAGTACTACATGTGTGGTCCTCCAATGATGAATGCTGCTGTTATTCATATGCTTAAAGACTTAGGCGTAGAAGACGAGAACATCATGTTAGATGACTTCGGTGGATAGTGTCTATTTCTTTGCTATTTTACTTAATAGCGGTAGAGAAGGTGGTTATTGACTATTATCAGTTCCGCGCCATCTCATTGTTTTAAAGTGAACTAGTTTTGAGTTAAAAGTCACTTGATAATAGTGCATTGTAAAAGACGGCTTTGGTCGTCTTTTATTATTTATATAAGGCGTTTTACCTAGACGTTTTACCTAAATAATAAATTTATAGGTATCAAAAATGATTAAAGTAAAAGTATTGATTATCAGTTTTATTCTGGTGTTTATAGCTGGTTGCTTTCCAAGTAGTGATTTAAGTAAGCAAGAAGTTTTGTTGCAAGGTCGTACTATGGGGACTACGTATAATATTAAAGTGGTCATTGATAATAATTTGGCTGATACTGAACAAGTCCATACAGGCATTGACGCACTATTGGTGCAATTAAATCAAGAAATGTCGACCTATATCGTTGATTCTGAATTATCACGATTTAACACATCGATATCGCTTACGCCTGTCGCAATATCTGTTGGGTTACAACGCGTTATTAAAGAAGCGATTCGTCTGGGGCAATTAAGTGAAGGCAATCTTGATATTACTGTTGGGCCATTAGTCAACCTTTGGGGGTTTGGCCCTGAATATCGTCCAAATACTATACCAACGGCCGAGGCTTTACTGTTAGCGCGCCAACAAATAGGCTTGTCAAAGCTGGTGTTAAACGGCAATAAACTTTCTAAAAAAACGCCTAGCCTTTATGTCGATTTATCAACCATTGCCAAAGGTTATGGGGTCGATATAGTCGCAGAATATTTAGAAGAAAAGGGCATTAATAATTACCTAATAGAAATTGGTGGAGAAATGCGTTTAAAAGGTTTTAAACATACCGGTGAGCTTTGGCATGTTGCGATAGAAAAGCCTATTCAGGATGCAAGTGGTGAGCATCGCTCTGTCTATCAAGTGATCATACCAAAAAATAATGCAGTGGCAACTTCAGGCGATTATCGTAATTATTATCAAGCCAAAGATGGTCAACGTTTTTCACATATTATTGATCCGGCGACGGGCAAACCTATCAATCATAAGTTAGTCTCAGTAACAGTTATTCATCCATCTTCTATGACCGCAGACGGTCTGTCTACGGCGATGATGGTTATGGGGGAAGTAAAAGCCATCGACTTTGCAGAGAAAAATGGTATAGCTGCTTACATTATTGCGAAGACAGAGCATGGCTTTGTTGAGCAAAGCACGGTAAAATTCATGCAGTATTTAAAGTAACTGATTAAAACGAGTTACTGTTTATTCATCTTAATAGATAAAGAAGATAAGTGGGTTAGTTTATGATGATATTTATGATCACTTTAGGTTTTTTCCTTGTAGTTGTTGTTGCTATGTCGGTTGGCTATATCTTTCAACAAAAGTCGTTAGCAGGCAGTTGCGGCGGATTAGCAACAGTGGGTATTGATAAGTCGTGTAATTGCGATAACCCTTGTGAGAAACGCCAAGAGCGCGAACGTATTGCTGCTGCTAAAGAGCAGATGATTGATATTAAAATTATCTAAATGAGTAATACTTTTATTCTGGCTTGAGAAACATAATCAGTATCTAATAAATGTGGATACTGTTTAACACTAAGGATTTTCAATGAAATTGGCTAATAATGTATAATATCAATAATTTGTTAAGCCATACTTAACTTATTCATAATATGAATCTCCATCCCCTCCAATGTTACATTTCACCTACGATCAAAAATCATAGGATTAAAAAACTCAATAGTATATTTGCAGGTCTGTTCAGCCCATGAACGACTACAAGTATCGACAAAGCTTATCTGAACTATCACCTTTTAAGTCAATGTTTTCAACGGTGACGAGTGTTTTTGCAGTACTCGAACTATAAACTTATATATGTATTACTATAAAAGAGAAATCACTGGGTAATTTACGTGGTAGCTAAAATGTGTGAATTTGTTAAAGAAGTACTTAGTTATTAATTGCTAGCCACAATGATGGGTGTAACACTGACAGCAAGATTGTTGTAAAGTAGCACATCATTGTTGTATGAAAATGTGTCTGTGCGCGTTATTACGATTAGAAATTAACAGCGAACTGTTTAATACAATAGCCTAATCATCATAGGGTAGAATTAAGTGACTTAGATAAAAGTCCTCTTTACTTACTAGGTGCATAGTGTCAAATATTTGTAATTTTTTATTATTGCCGATCTTTTGTGATAAATGCGGTAAATTGTTATTGTGATAGGCTTACTTAGCCAGATTAAATTCATCTATATCCTTGTATCCTTTAACGATGATTTACTGTTCTATCCCCCGCATAGACTGGGTTGTATTAGCTGTACCTATAGGTGTTAATTTGTTTTTTTAATTCTATTTTTCTTATGGGGCATAATTTTTGCTCTACTATTTTTAATATAAGCTAGTATCTAGATAACATATTAGTTTTAATGATATTTCTTACTGATGTTATTTCATTACAAATTAATTTATAGTAGATTTACTACATAGGAAGTAAATGATTATTGTTTTCAATTCATTGCGTATCATAAGTGTTACTAAAAGAAACTAAAGCAGATATGACTACAGATTTTTCAAAGTACCAAAAGATAATTGAACAGTTTAATGGGAAGGTTTTAAAGAACGATTTTGAAACAAACTTTTCTGCGATGACTCAACATATCCCCAAAACAGAGCGATTTTTACTTAAAATGGAGCTCAAGCGTTTAGCTGTTGCATGTACGCGATTAATCGATTTGCGTGGCCATGTTGATGGAGAATGTCGGTCTTTTGATCATGATGGACGCGTTCACTATCTTGATGATATTGCGATTAAAGTATATCAAGAAAATATAGGTTTTTATCAGGGATATACTTTTGGTGTTTACGAAGCCGTAATGAACACTGAAAATAACTTTCGAGTTATATATCAAAAAGAAAAAAGTAACATGGGTAAACCGGTACAGGTTGAAACGACAAAAGCCGGTAAGCTCTTTGAAAAAACGCAGTACCCAGCAAGTTTGTTTACTTTTGGTCCATACCATAATCGTAGTGAAGAGCGAATGAATTTCGCTATTACCTTAGACATACTGCTTGAAAACGATAAAAATGAATACGAGTGTACGAGTTCAGATATCAGTGTTGAGGGGTGTAAGTTTCGCTTTAATTTTAAAAACATAATTACGGTTGGACAACATATAAATATTCGGTTTCGAGGTCTCGAAGACGAATTTCAATTTGGCAAAGAAAAAAGTTTTAATTTTGAAGTTAAAAATATACAAAAAATTGATAAAACTCAGTTGATTAGCTGTCAGAGAGTTTATTCGAAAGATAAACGCGTTGACGGTTTTCAAACTTTTCTTCAGGGCTTTATCCAAGGTAATAAACGCCGTTATAAAGTCAATCTAGACAATACTATTCATGCTATTCAATCACGTAGCTTTGAGCAATATAGTTTACCTAAATTAAATGAATTACCGATTTTTGTAGAAGATAACAAAGGTGAAATTTTACCTAGATACGCGCTCACCTGTCATAATAACCAAGCCACTTTTCAATATTGGCAAGATGAAAATCGCCACTCAACCTTATACTGTCTGATAACACCTGAACGCTTGCTCAGAATGAGAAAAACCCATGCTTTAGGTAAATCATTATTAGTTTATAGTTTCGTGCACATAAGCCAAGGTAAATTATTTTTTTATACGGCAGATGTTGAGCAATTAAATAATGATAGTGATTTTAAGGTACAATTTTTAGGTTTTGCTGCGTCAAAGCCGAGCTTTGCTATTACTCAACTATCGATTATGGACGTTGATATTGATAAAGCGCATTCTCCGTTAACGTTATCGAATACGCTAACAAAAAAGAATGAATACTTAAATCTCCCTATCCCTAGTGATGCAATAGAAACGCTTCATAATCTGCAAAGTATCGTGGTCGCTAGTGATGTAACCAACCCAGCATCAACTAAGCAGTATCAACGACTTTCATTTAAAAACATTGATACAATTCGGTTAAAAAACTTTGGTCATAAACGACTTACATCACCGCTGTTGATGGATGAAGTGGGCATTAATTATAAAAATCAACGACAAGAGTCAAGATTTAAATATGTTACTCCTGTTGAACTTGAAATTGCAGGTGTTCGTTGCTCGGGTAAATCGCATGATTTTTCTATTTTAGGTTTAAAACTAGAACTTGATAAGCCCTCGGTATTAAACAAAGGAGACGTTGTCTATTTAACTTTTCCTGGCTTGCAAAAGATTACCTCAGCCTTTGATTTAAAAGGTTTGCCTTATGAAGTTATGCGAGTTAATAAAAAGAAAAACATACTTAACTTACGGGTTTATGTTGAAAAGCATCAACATATGGGAAGAGCATTTTTTAAAGCATTAATTACAAAAAATCGTGACAAGTTAACCCCAGACGAATATGCCTTAATGATACCTGGCCTTGCTAAGGCATTAAGAAATATTTACAGTAGAAGTTTAACTATTCCGACATTAATGGTACAAACCAGTGGCAGTCGTTATAAATTAGAAGCTATCGTTTGTGGTACCGTTAAAGATAAATTATTACCGGTTATGAAACAGTTAAGTGATTCGCCATCGCAGTATAACCTATATCCTTTACTCAATAATTTACAAGCAACTAGTACCTTAACCTTACCACTGAAGAAAATGCAAACCGATGATACTCCGGTGCTTGAGACATTATATATTGCTGTAAATTTAGATAATGAAATAATTGATCAAGCGGTTACGACCAAAACAGCAAGCGAATTAGAGTCGCCGATATTGCAACGAATGTTTATATCGCGAGCATTAAATCGTGGTTTATTCTTTTGTGTACAAGTTAGATTATCTCGAACTGATGATCCCGACATGGACTATCTTAACCCAGAATTAAGCTATATCAGTTCCTATGCTATTCATCGTGGTAAACAAATAGAGCAAGATATTTGGAGTGTTGCTGGCGTTATGCAGTTTCTTGATATTACTCAAGAAACTTTAGTTCGTCATGAGCTATTAAGTGCTGTTATTTAAAGGGCTCTACGCTAGCCAGTGTAAAAGACAATCAAGACCATCGGCATTAATGGCACTGTCTGCCTTTGCTAAAACTAGTGGCTTAGCATGAAATGCTACGCCCAAATGTGCCGCCGCCATCATGACTAAATCATTGGCACCATCACCCATAGCGACGGTTTGTTCCTTAGCTAAGTGATATTTCTTTTGTAAAGCGACTAAACAATCTGCTTTTGCCTGTGCATCAACAACATCCCCTAAAACTTTACCCGTTAACTTGCCATCAATAATTTCTAAAGTATTAGCATGTGCGACATCAAGTGCCAGTAAATCTTTTAAGTGATCGGCAAAGTAAGTAAAGCCACCTGAGGCAATCGCAACTTTCCAACCATGGGATTTTAATGTACTAACAAGTATCTCTAAACCAGTCATTAACGGGATATTCTCGGCAACCTCAGCCAAAATGCTTTCTGAGGAACCTTTTAAGGTGGCGACCCGTTGGTGCAAGCTTTGTGCGAAATCAAGTTCACCAAGCATAGCAAGTTCAGTAACGGCCGCCACTTGTTCTCCAACACCTGCAAGTATTGCAATCTCATCGATACATTCAATTTCTATGGTCGTGGAGTCCATATCCATAACCAAAATACCTGGCTCTGATAATTTTGGCGCGTTTTCAATCAGTGCGGCTTCGATTTTATTGCTGAGGGTAAAGTTGACTAAGTTTTCTCTTGCCGTTTTTAAGTTTGCACAGGTAACGGTAAAGCGATAGCTGGTAAGATTATTCCTTAGATTGATAGCATTTACCGCCCAAATTGATAGTTGGCATTGACTGATTAAATTACTGAGCATACTAAGACTAATTTCACTGAAAACTACAAGCTCTAAGGGGGTTTTAGTGTGTGTCTTCTCGGCTAAACACGTTTGACCACCTTGTTGTTGGGTAAGGCGCTGATCAACGCACCAGTCATTACCTTCGAAAGTGGTAAAGCAAGGTAAACATTTTTCTGATGTTGTTGAAGAAATAAACTCAGCTAAAGTAAGTTGTTGAATATGCTCAAGGGAAAAACGTTTAATAGCAATGGACACAGTACCGCCTTTTATGTGAATGTTAGTTTTAGCGATTATTTTCAATGAATAATGCTATAGTATAAAAATGAACGTAATGATAAATTTTATACATTTGTAGTGCTATGACACAAATAGAACAGCCTTTATACCCTAAATTATCATCCATTTATAATAAAATTATGCAATTAGCTATAGCGATTGTCTTTATTGTCGTTCTAATGAATCTATGGATATACAGCCAGACACAAAATAAGCAAACTATCGATCAACACTTTTATGATATTGGCCAGCAGTATTTGCAACAAGCTTCAGCAGGTTTATCTGTATTAATCACCGAGGTTAACACGAAAGAGAGTCGACAATTACTGCAAAACTACGTTGATGAATTACAACTGGCTGAGGTAATAAAAGAAATTCATCTCTATGATTTATCTGGGCAATTAATTATTAGCAGTCAAAATGCAAAAAGTGTTAAAGCTCTTTTTGGGCTGTCTGAATATAAATTAAATAAGAGCGAATTCGCCGTGCCTTTCGTTAGTGAAATCCGTAAAGAAAGATTGATTGGCTACGTTCGCTTAACCCTAGACAAAAACTATTTAACCAATAAGTTATTAAAAAATAATGATCAACAGTTTACGCTGTTACGTTTTATGATGATAATCGCTGGAGTTGTTGGCTTTCTGCTTACCAGAGGTCTCAACCGATTTAGTCGTCAGGGGTTTAGATTAGTTAATAAAGATAAAAGGCTGAGTTAAGTCGGCATCATTTAATAGAGCTAGTTAATCCCTTTCATCGTTGAGCCAACTGAAAGAGGGTTGAAATATTATCTTCAATTTTTTCTGCTATCTCCTCTTTGCTCTCTTGGCGCAATTCGGCTAATCTTTCAAATACATCAATAACACGCAGAGGTGAGTTATCTTCGCCTTGAAAACCATTTAGCGGCATCGAAGGTGCATCTGTTTCTAATACTAGGCTACTCAAAGGTAAGCGCTTAATGGCTTTTATTGTTTTCTCCGCTCTAGGGTAGGTGATTGTGCCACCGATGCCTAATTTAAATCCCAAGTCTATATATTGGCAAGCCTGCTGGTAGCTTCCTGAAAAAGCATGAATGATACCTCCTCGAGAAATTTTTACTTGTTTTAATAGTGTGATAGTTTCGTTGTGCGTGCGCCGGTGATGAACAATAATCGGCAGTTGATGCTGTTGTGCCAGGTTAAGTTGGAATTCGAAAAATAACATTTGTTGGTTAATATTATCTTGCTGTTTTGCGATAATGCCATCAAGCCCAGCTTCGCCAATTGCAATTATTTGTGTTTTATTCTCTAATGTTTTTTGCGATAAGTCATCGAGATTTTTTTGCGTTAACCCCTCTAAAAACCAAGGATGAATACCTAAACAGGGAAAAATATTGCAACCACTCAAAGGTTGGTTTTTATTATGGTGGGCTAAGCTTAAAACATTTTGCCAGTTATCTGGTCTAACGGCAGGAACAATAATTTGATGAATACTTTTTTTTGCACATTGCTCGAGCAGTAAATTTGTTGAAGCACTACCTTTAGGGGTAAAAGCTTTGAAATCTAAGTGACAGTGGCTATCGGTAAATTTCATAAAATAATCGACTTTACTTGAAGTGCAAATAATGGGTGTGTGAAATTATAGCTTATCTAAAGTTCAGCTTGTTGATTACTGTCTTAGCTTTGTTGCTCTTTTTTCTAAAGCGCCAAGTACATTTTCTAATTTAAAATGTTCGATAAATTTTGGCTCGGGTTGTTGCTCTCTTAATAATATATCGGCTAGATAAACGGCTTGTGCGATACCAAATGATTTTTTTAAGAGCTTCTCCGGCTGATGATGCATAACTACCGCCTCAATTAAATGATAAGAAAAGCTCCACAGATGTAGGAGGTAGCCACCGACATGGTTATGATCTGTGCCAAATATTTTTTGCTCTAAGGCATTGTTGTTGGCATTTTTAAGCCGATACTGAAAATATGTTTTTGTAAGTGTTGGGTCCATCTCAAATAGTACAATTTTACCAATGTCGTGCAATAAACCCGCAAGTAGAGCATCTCGCTTAAGTTCTACTTTCACCATTGAAGCGGCCAAGCGGGCCGTTGATAAACAGTGTAGTTGTTCTTTGATCAATGAAAAGTCAGCAATGTCGGGTTCATAAGAAAAAAGTTCAGCAGTCATAACAATACAGCAGAGTGTTTCTAGTCCCATACGTGTTATTGCTTCACTAATATCGTTGATTGGCCTGCCTTGGTTCATAAAAGAACTATTGGAAAACTGCAATACTTTAGCGGCTAGTGCAGGGTCTTGAGAAATTATCTCTGATATTTTTTCTGAATCGGTATTACTTTCTTCTAAAATTGCATTGAGTTGTAAATAGATTTTGGGTGGGCTTGGTAATGTTTTAACTTTGGCTACGGCCTTGATAATATGATCTTTGGTGATCGCTTTATTATCATCTCCAAGGGCTTTGATGGTTTGATGAATGTTTTCAACATTAAGCGGCAGTGTGTAAGTGTAATGGCAATTATTAGTGGTTTGACCATTAAGCTGGCTCTGTGCGATGTTATCACTAGTAATTGCTATTCGTATCATAGCAGGATGTTTAAGTGCTATGGCTTTAAGAAGATCTAAACCACTTATTTGTCCTAAATCCAAAACACTAATAATAGCGTCAAATTTATATTTTTTTAAGGCTTTTAAGGCATGTTTGCCGTTATCAACATAAGCGGTTTGGCAAGGACCATTATAAAATTCCTGCTTTAATGGCAAGAGTTTTTGGTCTGTATTATCAACGATTAGCACTTTCATTTATTGACACTTCCTACCTTAATACTTGCCATATGCTGAAACAATTTCAATTTTTTGGCATTGCCCCTTCAGTAAACAAGGGCTAATGCCATCTATGCTTTTATGGAGACTACATGCGTTCCATAACGTCAATGCCAAGAATATCTAAGCCTTGTTTTAAGGTCTTAGAGATACTTAAACAAAGTGCTAAGCGAGACTGTTTTACATCTTGGTCAATGCCCTCTTTAAGAATAGGGCAAGCTTCGTAGAAGCTCATGTATAAACTCGCTAACTCATATAAATAATTGCACAATAGGTTAGGCATAGATTCGCCAATGACCGCATCTAGCACTTCTTCGAGCTGGAGTAGTTTTAACGCTAAGGCTTTTTCTTGTGGTTCAATAATGGTGATATCAGCGCTAAAGTTTACTTGTTCAATTTTTGCCTTACTGAAAATACTTTGAATACGTGAATAAGCATACTGCAAGTAAGGAGCCGTAGCGCCTTCAAAACTCAACATGGTTTTCCAGTTAAAAATATAGTCGCTGGTTCTATTCTTAGATAAATCAGCAAATTTAACCGCGCCAATACCTACTTTCAATGCAATTTCATTTAGCTTATCTTCAGGATAATCTGGATTTTTTTCTTTAATGACCGCTTTTGCACGAACAATGGCTTCGTCAAGTAATTCTGCTAATTTTATAGTACCGCCAGTTCTTGTTTTAAATGGCTTACCATCGTCGCCCATCATCATACCAAACGGGCAATGATCGTAACCAACATGTTCTGGCAGTAACCCAGCTTTACGCGCTACAATTTCTACTTGTTTAAAGTGTAAGCTTTGACGGGCATCGGTAAAAATAATGATACGGTCAGCTTTTAGTTCATCGCTACGGTAGCGACAAGCAGATAAATCTGTGGTCGCATATAAATAACCACCACCGGTTTTTTGGATAATAAAAACGGGGGCATCACCGTCTTTATTTTCCATTTCATTAATGAAAACCACTTTTGCGCCTTCACTAACTTCAGCAATACCCTTAGTCATTAATTCATCAACAACCCTAGGTAAATCTTCGTTATAAGCACTTTCGCCCATAATATCGTCGCGGGTTAAGGTCACATTAAGTTTTTGATAAATATCTTCACTGTGGGCAATAGATATATCAATGAATAATTTCCATAATACTAAGCAATCTTTGTCGCCACCTTGCAGTTTTACCACATAATCACGAGCACGGTCAGCAAAGCCTTCTTCGTTATCAAAACGTACTTTTGCTTCACGGTAAAAGTTTTCTAAATCAGAAAGTGCAGTTTCAGCAACTTCATTGGCATTAAGTTTGTCGCTTAAATGCGCCAATAACATGCCAAATTGTGTGCCCCAGTCACCCATGTGATTCTGGCGGATGACTTTGTCACCACGAAACTCTAATGCACGTACTACGGCATCTCCGATAATGGTTGAACGTAAGTGGCCCACATGCATTTCTTTGGCGAGGTTTGGCGCTGAATAATCAACGATAACCGTTTGTTTTTTGTCTTCTTGAGTGGCACCACGCTGGGTTACACCTAATTTTTCATCGTCAGCCATTTTAGCAAGTTGAGCGGCTAACCATGATTTGTCTAAATGAATATTAATAAAACCCGGTCCCGCTAACTCTATTTGGTCAGCAATACCCGCTAACTCTAAGTGGTTAACAACGGTGGTCGCTAATTCGCGTGGGTTCATTTTCAGTTTTTTAGCTGCACCCATAACACCATTCGCTTGGTAGTCACCAAAATTAGGGCGACTTGACAGGCTTACCGCTGGGTTAGTACCTTCAGGCAATCCAGCCAAAACCATGGCCGCAGATACTTTTTCACTTAGTAATTGCTTAATATTCATTTTGATCTCTGTTTTCTTATAATAGAAATTATTTGCTCATTTTTTGCAAGTAGATGGCATTTTAGCAAAGCGTTTATTACTTTTTATTGGTCAGTTTAGTTGACTAAATGAGCCAATAAAAAGTATCGAACAACGCCGATAAAATGCCTACTACGCAGAAAAATTTAGTGTTCTCGGGTTTTGTGGAACTGAATGTCAGGATGACGCTCTTGTGCCAAATTCAAATTCACCATAGTTGGAGCAATATACGTTAAGTTATTACCGCCATCTAGTGCTAAATTGTCATAAGCTTTTTTACTAAATTGCTCTAGTGTTCTTTCATTATCACAGGTACACCAGCGTGCAGTTGCTACACTTATCGGTTCGTAAATAGCGTCAACTTTATATTCAGTTTTTAAACGTTGTACAACGACTTCAAACTGCAATACACCGACCGCGCCAACTATCATCTCGTTTGAGTTAAAAGGTCTGAATACTTGCACAGCACCTTCTTCTGAAAGTTGTATTAAACCTTTTTGTAATTGTTTAGCCTTTAATGGATCACGTAAACGAATACGACGAAACATTTCAGGGGCAAAGTTTGGAATACCACTAAATTTCATCATTTCGCCTGAAGTAAAGGTATCACCGATTTGAATACTACCGTGGTTATGTAAACCGATAATATCGCCGGCGTAGGCTTCTTCTACATGTGCACGGTCTCCAGCCATAAACGTTACGGCATCGGCAATTTTTACATCTTTGTTAATACGTACTTGACGCATTTTCATGCCTTTTTCATACTTACCTGAACAAATACGCATAAAAGCAATACGGTCACGATGTTTTGGATCCATGTTCGCTTGAATTTTAAAAACAAAGCCAGTGAATTTTTCTTCTTGAGCGGTTACTTCTCTAACATCAGTTAAACGAGGTAAGGGTTTTGGTGCCCATTTAGTTAAACCATTAAGCATATGGTCAACACCAAAATTACCTAAAGCCGTACCAAAGAATACTGGCGTTAGCTCACCCTTTAAAAACTCTTCCAAATTAAATTCATGTGATGCACCCGCAACCAGTTCTAATTCTTCACGTAAATCGTCAGCATAAGTTCCAATGACCTTATCTAACTCTGGGTTATCAAGCCCTTTGATAATTCTTTCTTCTTGGATCATATGGCCAAGTCCTGACTTATATAAAAATATTTCGTCAGTTAAAATGTTGTAGACACCTTTAAATTCTTTACCCATACCAATCGGCCAAGTAATAGGGGCACATTTTATTTTCAGTACATCTTCTACTTCATCCATAACTTCCATAGGGTCACGAACATCACGATCCATTTTATTCATAAAAGTAATGATGGGCGTATCACGTAAACGGGTAACTTCCATTAACTTAACAGTACGTGCCTCAACACCTTTAGCTACGTCGATAACCATTAAACATGAATCAACCGCGGTGAGTGTTCTGTAGGTATCTTCTGAAAAATCCTCGTGACCAGGTGTGTCCAGTAAATTAACTAAACAACCGTTATAAGGAAATTGCATTACAGAGGTCGTGATAGAAATACCACGCTCTTTCTCCATTTCCATCCAGTCAGACTTTGCATGCTGGCCTGACTTTTTACCTTTTACCGTGCCGGCTCGTTGTAAAGCCTGACCAAAAAGTAATACTTTTTCAGTGATGGTGGTTTTACCCGCATCAGGATGAGAGATAATTGCGAAAGTACGTCTTAGATTGACTTCATTAGCCTGTAGCGTTGTCATGTTTTAAAAGTTCTCTTTGGTGTACATGCTGATGCACATAAAATGCTTTTTTTAAATACTGAAAGGACATGTGAACAATCCTAAATTTTGCGCGCATTGTACCATAAATATAAATAGCCGCATTAGAGGACTGTCTTTAAATGATTATTTTTAGCAAGAATCCTAGACATTAACACTTTTTATTTTGTTATTTGATTAAGTGGCAAGTGATCGTGCAGATAATAATTATTTGATTGGTTATTTTTAAGGTTGATATTCAATAATAAAGTCAATAAAAGCTCGCTTTTTCTGAATTTAATAAAAACATCAATAGTCATATTATTTGAAAGTCTTGATCAAAATCAATATCTCATCTTCGTGTATCAGATAGATTACTCTTGGGTAGAAAGTCTGAAATATGATGTGAAAATAACGAGATAGCATGGTTGATTTAGCTAGACGAAACTTTTTTAAAGCAAAAAAATTAACAACCGCTCCGGCAATCAGATTGCCTTGGGTGCTCAATGAAGCCACTTTTATTGCTGGTTGCACACAGTGTGGTGACTGTTTAACGTCTTGCCCTGAAAATATCATCCAAAAAGGTGATGGCGGTTTCCCGGAAGTTAACTTTTTAAAAGGAGAGTGTACTTTTTGTCAAGCGTGCGTTGAAAGTTGTCAACAGCCACTTTTTGCTGAACGCGCACTAGCTTCAGAAATTAATGCTTGGGATTTAGTATCTCCATAAAGGGCGATTGCTTAGCAGTTAACGATGTGTTTTGTCAAAGTTGTCAAGAGTGCTGTGAGACAGAAGCTATATCTTTTAAATATATAAATTCATCAGTACCACAATCCCAGATAAAACTTAGTGACTGCAAAAATTGTGGGGCCTGTGTTGCTATTTGCCCGCAATCATCTATTGAATTAACACCAAAAAATTCTGTGGGTGAGCAACCCACACACACTAATAGGAGAGTTATATGAGCGCTCTTGAACAAATGATTTGGAATATCTTAGTGTATTCATCGATGCCTGTTATTTTTTTAGCTGGTTTTGCCTGTACCGCTTTAGTCGCTATCGCGCTTTTAAAAATGTTAGGTATTAAGCCGGCTGGGGAATGATCATGATCAATCTACTAGAAGAAAAACCTATTAATATTGCTGGTGTGCTTTTTGTTACTCAGCCAAGTAATACCACCAAAGTGGCCAAAGAACTTGGTGGGTTTCCTGGCGCTGAAGTGCATGAAATTGCTGATAACGGTTCTATGGTGGTAACCATAGAAGAAAATGATTTAAACAGAGGTGAAAAAGGCAAAGGCCTTATTAACACCATTACAGATATGAGTAATTTACCGGATGTGATCTCTTCATCATTGATTTTTCATCATAATGATTATGGGCTACCACAACATCAGGGGATAAAGGTATGACATTAAAAAAACGTGATTTTATAAAAGCGAACGCCATTGCAGCAACTGCTGTCGCTGCGGGCATTGCTGTGCCATCTTTAGCTTCAAACTTGCTGACTAAATCGTCGGATACCACCATTAAATGGGATAAAGCCCCTTGTCGTTTTTGTGGCACAGGTTGTAGTGTGCTTGTTGGAACACAAGAAGGAAAAGTGGTCGCGACTCAAGGTGACCCTCAAGCAGAAGTTAACAAAGGCCTCAACTGTATTAAAGGTTACTTTTTATCCAAAATTATGTACGGTAAAGACCGATTAACTCAACCGTTATTACGGATGAAAGACGGTGTTTATGCCAAAGAAGGTGAGTTTACACCGGTAAGCTGGGATACCGCCCTTGATGTTATGGCTGAAAATTTAAAGCTGCTTTAAAGAAAAAAGGACCGACCTCTGTTGGTATGTTTGGTTCGGGTCAGTGGACTGTTTGGGAAGGTTATGCCGCTTCAAAATTAATGAAAGTGGGCTTTTTAACCAACAACCTTGATCCTAATGCCCGTCACTGTATGGCGTCAGCTGTGGATGGTTTTATGCGTACCTTTGGTATCGACGAACCTATGGGTTGTTATGATGATTTAGAGCACGCCGATGCCTTTGTACTTTGGGGTTCTAATATGGCGGAAATGCATCCTATTTTATGGTCGCGTTTAGCTGATCGTCGTTTAAGTCATCCTCATGTAAAAGTAAACGTATAAGCATCGAAGTTTTGAACTTACTGATAACGTTATGATTTTTACACCAAAAACAGATTTAGCGATATTAAACTTTATTGCTAATTATATTATTCAAAATAATGCCGTTAACGAAGATTTTATGAAAAAGCATGTCAATATTCGCGAAGGTGTTACTGATATTGGTTATGGTTTACGTCCTTCTCATCCATTACAAAAAGTGGCTAAAAACCCTGGTAGTGGCGAATCTAAGTCGAAGATTTTTAATGACTTTGCTAAATTTGTTAGTACTTATAGTATTGAATATACGTCAAAACTTTCGGGCGTTTCTGAAGATAAGTTGTTAACACGGGCTAAACTTTATGCGGATCCTAAAGTTAAAGTGACTTCGTTTTGGACGATGGGTTTCAATCAGCACACTCGTGGTGTTTGGGCAAATAATTTTATGTACAACGTGTATTTATTAACGGGTAAAATATCTGAACCGGGTAACAGCCTGTTTTCATTAACCGGACAGCCGTCAGCCTGAGGAACGGCGCGTGAAGTAGGGACTTTCTCACATAGATTACCTGCCGATCTCGTTGTTAAAAATCCTAAACATAGAGCGATAGCTGAAAAATATGGAAATTACCTGAA
Source organism: Colwellia sp. MB3u-55 (assembly GCF_014076785.1). Lineage (NCBI taxonomy): Bacteria > Pseudomonadati > Pseudomonadota > Gammaproteobacteria > Alteromonadales > Colwelliaceae > Colwellia > Colwellia sp. MB3u-55. The sequence goes on along the minus strand of NZ_JACGUS010000119.1, from coordinate 1,667 downwards.
GGTACTATTCCACGTAAACCCGGTTATCACGCCGTTCAGCAAAATCGTATGCTTAAAGACGGCGAATTAAATGTGTATTGGGTTATGTGTAATAACAACATGCAAGCCGGACCAAATATCAATGAAGAAGGGAACCCTGGTTATCGTAATCCAGAAAATTTCATTGTCGTTTCAGACCCTTACCCAACGGTAACCGCACAAGCCGCTGACTTGATTTTACCTACGACTATGTGGGTAGAAAAAGAGGGAGCTTACGGCAATGCAGAGCGCCATACACAATTTTGGCATCAACAAGTAAGTGCGCCGGGTGAAGCGCGTTCAGATTTATGGCAAATAGTTGAATTTTCTAAGCGTTTTAAAATTGAAGAAGTATGGCCTGAAGAATTACTTGCCAAAAATCCTGAATACCCTGGCAAAACTATGTTTGACGTGCTTTATGCAAACGGTAATGTAGATAAATTCCCGATGAGTGAATCCAAAGGTGATACTAACTTTGAAGGTGATTATTTTGGCTTCTATATTCAAAAAGGCTTATTTGAAGAATATGCGACTTTTGGCCGCGGACATGGTCATGATTTAGCCCCCTTTGATCGCTATCACGAAGAGCGTGGCCTGAGGTGGCCGGTTGTTAATGGTAAAGAGACTAAGTGGCGTTTTCGTGAGGGTCACGATCCTTATGTAGAAAAAGGTAGCGAAGTGCAGTTCTATGGTCATAAAGATAAAAAAGCCAATATATTTGCCTTACCCTACGAACCAGCGGCAGAGTCACCCGATGAAGAATTCGACTTATGGCTGAGTACCGGTCGTGTTCTTGAACATTGGCATTCAGGCTCTATGATTGCGCGCGTGCCTGAACTTCATAAAGCATTTCCTGATGCGGTATTATTTATCCACCCTGACGATGCTAAAGTAAGAGGTTCACGCCGTGGTGATGAGGTGCTGATCGAATCTCGTCGAGGTGAAGTAAAATCTCGTGTTGAAACTCGTGGCCGTAATAGACCCCCGAAAGGTTTAGTTTTTATGCCTTGGTTCGATGCAAAAAAATTGGTTAATAAGTTAACCCTAGATGCTACCGATCCTTTGTCTAAACAAACTGACTTCAAAAAATGTGCGGTAAAAGTGAAAAAAGTCACTGTTTAGCACTAATTAAATTTAGTTAATCTACCGGGTAGAGGTAAAAATGAAAATATTATCAATAGTAATGATAACAGCCAGTTTAGCCATGGCATTAGGCGTACAAGCTTATCAATAAGTAACGTCAGGCGGTTTAGAGACTATTCGTGGCATAGCTAAAATTAATGAAACCAAAAGTACAGAAGCACTTAAACGTGTCATTAAAGATAAAAACCCTATTCAGCGCAATTATGTGCATCAACCACCTGTTGCGCCTCATCAAATACGTGGTTATCGGGTCAATAAAGACAGTAATAAGTGTTTAACTTGTCATGGTTGGAAGTATGCGAGAGAAACTGGCGCAACCAAAATAAGTTTAACGCACTTTGAGACACGTGACGGTAAAACACTGTCAGATGTTTCTCCGCGTCGCTACTTTTGTTCTAAATGCCATTTTACACAAGCTGATGCACCTGAGTTGGTTGATAATCTTTTTAAACCCGTTGAATCGTTAGGTAATGATTAAATATTGGTTTAACTAAACGTAATTTAGG